>JBGQCE010000092.1:0-9011 GCA_041495185.1 Bradyrhizobium sp. | reverse complement strand
TCCGTCCCGAGTGCTGCCGCGATCGCCAATGCCATCTTCGATGCAACCGGTGTCCGCTTTCGCGAATTGCCGTTCACACCGGAACGCATTCTCAGGGGATTGCGGGGCGGACAGCAGGCAACACAGGACGCGTTACCGCTAGCGGCACCCAAGCCCACCGCTCCGCCCGATACTTGGCAAGATCCGTTTGCGAGGCGCCGTGGCGCGCTTGCAGGCATCGCGGCCCTATGTGCCGCGACGGTCGGTATCGCGGCGGCCGTGCTGCCGTGGCGGTCGATCGCGCCAATCGCGCCGCCGGATGCGTCGGTCTATTCGGAAGCGACCATCGCCCGCGGCCGGCAGCTTGCCGCGCTCGGCGACTGCGCGGTCTGCCACACGGATGTGAACAGCGTAATCAACGCCGGTGGCCGAGCCATCGAGACGCCGTTCGGCATCATCTACTCAACCAACATCACGCCAGATGTCGAGACTGGAATGGGCGCGTGGTCCTACCCCGCCTTCGAGCGCGCCATGCGCGAAGGCATCCATCGCGACGGCCGGCATCTTTATCCGGCGTTTCCCTACACGCATTTCGCCAGGACCAGCGACACCGATCTGCAGGCACTCTACGCCTATCTGATGGCGCAGACGCCGGCGCGCGCCGACAACCGCAAGACCGCGCTCGCCTTTCCGTTCAATTGGCGTCCGTTGATGGCCGGATGGAACGCGCTGTTCCACCGAGCTCACGTATTCGAAGCTGACGCGGCGCAATCGGCGGTATGGAATCGCGGCGCCTATCTGGTCGAAGGCCTCGGTCATTGCGCCGCATGCCATTCGCCGCGCAACGCGCTCGGCGCGGAACGGGCGAACGCGTATCTGGCCGGCGGTTTCGCGGAAGGCTGGGAAGCACCGCCGCTGACGTCGCTTTCGCAGGCGCCGATACCCTGGAGTGAGGACGAGCTATACGCCTATCTGCGATCAGGCGAATCCCGTTTTCACGGTGTCGCCGCGGGCCCGATGGCGCCGGTGGTGAAAGAACTTGCAAGCCTGCCCGACCAGGACATCCGCGCCATGGCAGTCTATCTCGCTTCATTCAACGAGAATTCGGTCAGTAAACCGGCCCAGGAGGAGCTGGCCGGCAAACTTGAGGCCCTGACCGGCACAAGGGCCGTTTCAGCCTCGCCGCTGGGCATGCGTCTCTATGAAGGCGCCTGCGCGGTATGCCATCGGGTCGGCGGCGCGCCTCTGTTCGGTAGCCGGCCGTCGCTGGCGCTGAACAGCAATTTGCACAGTGCCGTGCCGGATAATCTGATCCAGGTGATCCTCCACGGCATCGCGGCCCCGGTATCGAGCGACCTCGGCTATATGCCCGGCTTCAAGGACAGCATGACCGACGACCAGCTCACGGAGCTTGTGTCCTACCTCCGGCAGCAATTCGCACCCGAAAAGCCGCCCTGGACCGGTGTGAACGAGGCCGTCGGCCGGGCCAGGCAACGGATTTCGCACTGATCTGCTTACAACGCGCGCCCTGAAAGCCACTGGTTGCAAGGCTTCCGGCGGGATAGAGTTCGAACATGGCAGTCACAGATATCGCGACCCGAACCTATGATCATGGCTGGCGGCTCGACCCGATCGTGCGCAGCCTGCTCGACACCGATTTCTACAAGCTGCTGATGCTGCAAATGATCCGGGAATTTTACCCGGATCAGCGCGTTACCTTCTCGGTCATCAATCGCAGCCGGCACGTGCGTCTCGCCGAGGTGATTGACGAGGGAGAGCTTCGCGCCCAGCTCGATCATGCCCGCACCATCCGGTTCGGCAAGAAGGAGTTGATATGGCTCGCGGGTAATACCTTCTACGGCAAGACACAGATGTTTTCTCCCGATTTCATCAACTGGCTCGCCGCGTTCCGCCTTCCTGAATACGAGCTTCGCAAGGTGGACGGCCAATACGAATTACATTTCCACGGCCCGTGGACGCACACGACCATGTGGGAGATTCCGGCGCTAGCCATCCTCAACGAGTTGCGCTCGCGCCAGGTAATGAAAGGACAAGGCCGATTTGCCCTTGATGTTCTCTATGCCCGCGCAAAAGCCAAGCTATGGTCCAAGGTCGAACGTCTGCGCAAGTTGGAGGGCTTACGTCTTTCCGATTTCGGGACGCGGCGGCGCCATGGTTTCCTGTGGCAGCGCTGGTGCGTCGAGGCCGTCAAGGAAGGCTTAGGGCCGTCCTTCACAGGCACCTCCAATGTTTTGCTGGCGATGGACAACGATCTGGAAGCGATCGGGACCAATGCGCATGAATTGCCGATGGTGGCCGCCGCGCTGGCGAACGACGATACCGAACTTCGCTGGGCGCCGTATCGTATCCTCGATCAGTGGCGCCATACCTATGGCGGCAATCTTCTGATCGCGCTTCCCGACGCCTTCGGCACCAAATCATTCCTGAGGGATGCGCCCGAATGGGTGGCGGACTGGACCGGTTTTCGCCCCGATAGTGCGCCGCCGATCGCGGCAGGCGAGGAAATCATCAAGTGGTGGAAGCAAAAGGGCCGCGATCCCAAGGAGAAACTGCTGGTTTTTTCGGACGCCATGGATGTCGGGTCGATCGAAGAGACCTATCGTCATTTCGCCGGCCGCGTCAGGATAAGCTTTGGCTGGGGCACCAACCTGACCAATGATTTCGTCGGCTGTGCGCCGAACGGGTCTGTCGATCTCGATCCGATCTCGATCGTTTGCAAGGTGACGTCGGTCGACGGCCGGCCGGCGGTCAAGCTTGCGGACAACCCGGAAAAAGCGACCGGTAACGCATCCGAGGTGGAGCGTTACCTGCGGGTATTCGGCAACGCCGGCCGCGTTCGCACCGCCGTGCATGTCTGAGGGCCGGTCAGGTCCCGACGCGAAGAGATGCACGTTGCTTGCGAAGACAGGCGATCACCGAGAGCGCGGTAATGAGACCCGTCTTCGGATTTTCTGACGGGATATTCTCGATCGCCATGGAAAAACGCGCGGAATCAGATTCAACCTCGATACGATGCATGTTGCGCGTAACGGTAGGGTCGGCCCAAATCTCCAGTCTCGTCCGGTCGGGACCAATTCCGGCAAGCGACAGCGCCACGGCGACGTTCAAATTTGCCGGAAATCCCTTTGCTGCCTCCCGCGCCGTGCCTTCGAATATCCTGAGCGGTTCGGTAATTCGTTCGATGTCGATGTTGTTTTCGACGATATAGGGAGCGCCGGCGAGCCCGGGAATCGGCTTTCGCGTTACCATCCGAACCGAATGGATCTCCCCGACCGCCGCCGCGGTCACGGCGTCAAGGCCTATCAGCGCCCCCGTAGGCACAATGATTTGGCCGTCATTTTGTCTTGCGAGTTCAATAAGGTCCTCGTGCTCGAGAAGGGCCCCCGCGCTGAGAACGACCGCAGTTTTTCCGCTTCCGACAAAGGGAGCGACGATCGAGCTCAGGAGGTTGCCGGGCGCGCACTCGATGACAATGTCGGCCACCCCGGCGAGTGCCTCGATCGGCAAGATCGCAGGCGCTCTTTTTAACTTTGACAGCCAGCTTCGATGTTTGTCGGGATTCCGTGCGGACACGGCCGCGAGAACCATTCCGTCGATGCCCTGGTCCAGCGCCTTGACGACCCGCGTTCCAATAGGTCCCAGCCCTGCTACCGCAACCCGCAGGTCACCTCGTGAGCTTTTCAATGCATTTTCCATTGGTTGGTTGGCTTCTCTATTCCCTGGCGGCTGCACACAGTGCGCATGAGGGTATTCTGCATCGAGAATACCATTTCAACCTGCTAGGCGGCTTGTAGAGCTAAAGTCGGACGGGAATGATCATTCGAGCGGCTTGTCGTCGTCAGTCGATGGCTCCACCGGCAAAGAAGCTATATCACCGCTTCCCATGTCCTCCTCGGACGTCGACTGCTCGGGAGCTTTGCCCCATGGAAGGATCTCGATAGGCGGCGAATACCAACCGCGCCGATAGCGAGATTCGGGAATCTCGACCGCAATTTTGCCGGCGGTGACCCAAACGCCGTTCTCGAGACCCTCATTCTTGATCCTGAAGACACCGGTCGCCATTTACTCCCTCCTTCGTTTGGAGCCCATGGTGCCACCGCCAGATTAAAAAGCGATCCACTTTCGGGGCGCTGGTGTCCAAGATACACATTTATCGTCATCGCCCTGGAGGCGTGCGCGGGCTATGCGCTCGGTCGCTGGACATCAGGCGGGAACTATTGGGGCCGGGGCGTCAACTGGGGTGGCAACAACATCAATGTGAACCGCCCGGTCAACATCGGCACGCCGACCAAACATAAATCTTTATTGCAATCCGATCTTGCGCGTCGCGACCGAGACTGCGAAGAAATTATCTGAAGCGCAGATTTTCACGAGAGAGCTGGTTGATCGCTGTGCACCCCATCAGCTTCATTCCCCGCTCGATCTCTGCCCGCATCAGGCCAAGGGCCCGCTCAACGCCGGCCTGACCGGCCGCAGCGAGGGGATAGAGATAGAACCGTCCGACTCCAACGGCTTTGGCTCCAAGCGAAAGCGCCTTCAGCACGTGGGTTCCGCGCTGGATTCCCCCGTCCATGATCACATCGATTCGATCTCCAACCGAATCCACGATTTCAGCCAGCTGATCGAATGCTGCTCGCGAGCCGTCCAGCTGCCGACCGCCATGGTTCGACAGTACGATGCCGGTGCAACCGATCTGAACCGCGCGTTTCGCATCTGCCACCGACATAATGCCCTTCAGACAGAATTGACCATTCCATAGCTGAACCATTTCAGCCACATCATCCCAATTCATCGAAGGGTCCAACATCTCGGTAAAATATCTGCCGATCGACACGGCCCCGCTGCCCATGTCGACATGTTCGTCCAGCTGGGGCAGTTTGAAGCGCTCATGAGTGACGTAGTTGATGCCCCACATCGGCTTGATCGCGAATTGAAACATCCCGCCAAGCGTTAGCCTGAATGGAATGGAAAACCCCGTGCGCAGGTCGCGTTCGCGGTTGCCGCCTGTGACGCTATCCACGGTTAGCATCATTACCTCGACGCCGGCCGCTTTCGCGCGTTGCATCATGGCACGATTGAGACCACGATCTCTGTGATAATAGAATTGATAAACTTGCGGCGTATCGTGGGCCTTGCGTAATTCCTCCAGACTAACCGTGCCAAGCGAGGATACGCCGAACATCGTGCCGTACTTCGCCGCAGCTGCTGCGACGGCACGTTCGCCCTGATGATGGAACAGGCGCTGCAGCGCAGTCGGCGAGCAATAAACCGGCATTGCCAGCTTCTGGCCCATGATGGTCACTGACAGATCAACGGTTTCCACGCCGCGGAGGACGTTGGGCAGCAGGTCACAGTCCTCGAAGCTTGCGGTATTCCGGCGAAGGGTTACCTCGTCGTCTGCCGCTCCATCGATATAATCGAAGATCGGGCTCGGCAGCCGTTGTCTGGCGAGCCGCCGGAAATCATGAAAGTTGTGACAGTCGCGCAAACGCATATTGCACCCCGTATCCGCGTAAGCCGAGGGCGAGACCGGCGTTCAGAAATCGACGCTATACCTGATACTTGCAATCGGCAAAAGAAAACACGCCAATGCCATCGGCCTGGATCAGAGGCGGACGTGCTGTCCGCATACTGGTCGCGCTGCTGTTTACCGCCTACAACATCGTGCCGCTCTATGGTCTATGGGCCTGGCACTGGGACGCGTCTCAGCTGCTGATGCTGTATTGGTCGGAGACCGCTCCTCGCCACCTGGATGATCGTGCGCCTCGTATTCGTACCAACCAACCTCGTGGGCGACATCACGGCAGCTTGCGACGCGCCAGGAAGCCTGAGAGATTTGCCTCTGCGCAGCGTTCGCGGCCGGCATCGGGATAAAACACCTAAGCGTGAGTTGTGAAGCAGCTCACATTCGTGCGTCGCGGTTCGAGGTAAATAAAATGGGGCAACTATCCCGCATACCGAACCGACGGAGGTTTCCCCATGAAGCGTCTGATGATCTCTGGATTTGCGGCGGTCGCCCTGCTCGCTGCTGCAACCACCATGCTGCGGTCGCACTCGCCTTCGACTGACCGTCCTGTCGCGACTGCAGGCATAGTTTCATCGCAGGCCCCGGCCAGCGTAAAGCTCCCGATCGAGGAGTTTGAGGATTTGTCACTGGTCTATTCGACCGTGACGAAGCGGTAGCGATAGCGTCGCAGGTGACGCGGCGGTAGCGCATGCGTGCCAGGTAACATCAATGCGAGCGGCTGAACGGATTGCCGCTGAATTATCAAGCATCTATCTGCTTGTCGCGCGCTCAAGGAATTGCACCAGCGCAGCGCGGTCCTGTTCCGAACCGATGCGCTGCTCGGGCATCTTGGTGCCCGGGGTGTAGGCCAAAGGTCCGATCTCGAACAATCTGGAAACCGTCTCCGGTGTCCAGACGATATCGAGGCGCTTGAGGGCTTCGGAAAAATTATAGCCCGGCAGGGTTGCGATCCGTCGGCCGAAGATGCCGGCGAGCGTCGGGCCCGCCCTGTTGGCTTGCTCGGCGCCAAGGGTATGGCAGGCGACACAGGCACGGAAGATTTCCGCGCCGCGGTCGCCGGCATAGGCGGCCAGCGGATCGCCCGCCGCTTCCAGAAGAAGGGGATCGATAGGCTCGCCGGTCACCACATTCCAGCGGCGGATGATGTTGTCCGCGCCGCCAGTGAGCAGGGTGCGGCTGTCCGGAAAGAACGCGACCGACCAGACCGGCAGCCCGGGGCCGACCAGTGTGCGCGCCAAGCCGCGCGTCTTGCGATCGATCACCGCTACCGATCCGCCAATGCTCGCGGCGGCCACCAGCGCGCCGTCCGGCGAGATCGCAATCGAAATCACCGGTCTCGGCCCGGCTGCAACCTCCACTGCTACCGCGCCGGCTGCGGTCAGAAAATAAACCTTGCCGTCGGCGCCACCGGTTGCGATCTCGCCATCCCCGCCGACGGCGACGGAGTTGAGCGGACTGGGCATCGCAACGACAGTCGGCGCTGGCTGGCCTGAGAGCGGCCAGACACGAACACTCTGATCGTAGCTGACGCTGACCAGTGTGCGGCCGTCCGGAGCGAACACCACGCCATTGACGTTCTGGGTATGCCCGTCAAGCACGCGCGGCACGCCGCCCGCCAGCGGCCACAGCCGAACCGTTTGATCCCACGACGCCGAAGCCAATGTTGCGCCGTCGGGCGACACCGCGAGCGCAGCGATTGGCGCGGTATGGCCTTCCAGCACGGCGTCGGGCTGGGTGTTGCCAGGAGTCCAGATGGCAATACGCCCATCGGCGCCCGCAGTCGCCGCACGTCCATCCCTGAGCAAGACTACCGCATTGACGGCGTCGGCGTGGAAACGGAGCACCTGCACGGCCGCATTGCGTGTCAGCGACCACCGGATCGCGGTTGAATCAAAGCTTCCTGAGATCGCGGTTTGTCCGTCGGACGAAATCGCCAATGCCCGCACCGGCCCGCCATGGCCGCGCAGCTGCGCGAAGGCAGTAGTCATCCCAAGCAGAATTGCCAGCAAGGCAGCAAATGTCAGGAATGCAGGACGGCGTTTGCGAGGTAGAGCATTCGCAGCGATCGTTTCCGCCATTCGCATCGCCCTTAGCGCGCGCCCGGTCGGTCGCGGTCCAGGCCCTTGGCCTGGAGATCGTCGAGATAAACCTGAAAACGCCGCTCGGCGTTCACGCCAAGATCGCGCAGAAACGCCCAGGAATAGATGCCGGTGGTATGCATATCGTCGAACCCGATCCGCACCGCATAATTGCCGACCGGATCGACGGAGAGCATTGTCACGTTGCGCTTTCCGCCAACCGTCTTGCGTTGCGCTTCGGAATGACCCTGCACTTCGGCGGAGGGGCTGGTTACGCGAAGCAATTCCGCGGAGAGATTAAAAGTCTTGCCATCGTCAAAGGTGACATGCAGCGCGCGACGGTCCTTCACGAGCCGGATTTCAACCGGCCAAGCCGCGGTGACATTAGGCACGCTCAAGTGACGGTCCTGTCTGCGTTCTCGATTTGCGCCGCTTTGATACCTGCAACGGGCATCCCTGCCCCGTCAGGTTGAACCCGATCATGTTCTCTTGATGGCGGAGGCGATTCCAGCCGGTATCAGCCCGGCCCGACCAAATTATTGCCGGGATCGCCGACCCTGGCGCCGCCGGTCGTGAATGCAACGGAGCTCGGCTGCTGGATGGTGTTGAGCAGTACCGACATGCCAACCGCGGCGATCGCCGCAAACAACAAGGCCGCAAGAAAGACTTTCATGGCACTCCCCAGGATTGACTTGTATCGACCGGCCGAATTATTCGGCCGGCACGGCTCGCGGAGCGCTTCCCGACGTGGCCTGGCCCTTGGCCTGCTCTTCCTCGACCCAGAGCGAATGATGCTCCTTGGCCCAGTTGAGATCCACCTCACCCGTCCCCATCGCATCGAACGCGCCTTCCATTCCGATGGAGCCGATGTAGATGTGAGCCAGCATGACGGCGATGAAGAGCATGGCGATCACCGCATGGATCACGGTCCAGAACTGCAGCGCCGTCACGTCGGCCGGAAGATACGGGAATAGCTCGAACCAGCCGGACACCGACATCAGCGCTCCGCCGATGATCACGATCCAGAAAATGCCCTTCTGCCCGGCGTTGAAGCGCCTGGAAGGAGGGTGTTGGCCCTTGGACAACAGGCCACCACCCTGCTTGAGCCATTGCAGATCGATCTTCCCGGGAATGTTATCCTTGACCCAGATCAGGAACATGATCACGAGGCCGAGCATGAACGGGAACGCCAGATAGTTATGGGCCAATTTTGCGTAAGCCGACAGGGTCGCGAAAGCTTGCGCGCCGAACAGCGGCAGAATGAGGATACGGCCGAAGCTGATGTTCAGGCCGGACAGCGCAAGAACAACAAAGCAGCTCGCCGTCAGCCAGTGGGTGAAGCGCTCGAAGCTGGCGAAACGCAGGATCTTCGTCCCCGCGAAGCCGTGATGAATGCGAATTCGTCC
>JBGQCE010000091.1:0-9024 GCA_041495185.1 Bradyrhizobium sp. | reverse complement strand
CGCTCAGTGCAGGTGTCTATTCGTTGATGGCTTGCTCGGTCGCGATCTGGGGAATGGGCTTCGCCTCGACCAATTCGATGCAGCAAGTACGGCTGGTCACCGCCGCGCCGGCGCTGGCGCCGGCATCGGTGTCGCTCAATACCTCGGTGCTCTACATCGGGCAAGCCGTTGGATCGGCGATCGGCGGTGTGCTGTATGTGCGCGATCTGCTCTATGGCGCGGGATATGTCGCGGTGGTCTTTGTCGCGCTGGCGCTTGTCGTGGTGACCCTGACCAGGCCTCGACAAGTTGCGGCGTCGCGAATATGAGCTAGACGGTCCACTCCGCGGGAGGCCGTCGACAAGATTTTCGCCGCGTGCTTTTCTAGAGGCCCGAGGGAATTCCGGTCTGGATGAGGCCGCCCGGCCCGATCTGGAGTTTGCGTTGCATCGACAGGCAAAAACGAAAGTGAAGTGAGAATTGACATGAGAATAATGCTTGCGCTCGTTCTGGCCATGTATTCAGCCGCCGCAATGGCCCAAGGCAATCCGCCGCCGACCGTCGGAGGAAAGCCGCTGGTCCAGGTGAAGCCGCACGCGGCAGCACCGAAGGCAAAACCCAAGTCAATTGCACCCAAGTCAATTGCACCCAAGTCAATTGCGCAGCGGCTGCAGGCCTGTCTCGAAATCGACGATGGGACAAAAGGTCGACTGGACTGCTACGATGCGATCTTCCCGCCCAAGCCAAATCCCAAGGCGCCTGCTGCGAAAGGCGTTGCAGATTGCCGGTTCACGAAGGAAGAAGACGAGCGGCTGGCATGCTTCAACGGGTTCGCCGAGAAGATACCCAAATTCTAGGGGGTTCCGCGGCGTGAACGGATAGCGCCTTCAATCGCCGATGCGCGTCAATGTCGCCTTGAAGGCGACGCCGGGCTGCTGCAGGGCTGTGCCTTCAAAGTCGACCATGTCGCCGTTCTCCGTTCCCTTCAGGGTCAGCATGATCATGTCGGTTCCGAACAGCGGCTTGAACCCGGGGTCGGGATTGTGGCGCTGGGTCGAGATCTTGACGAGGATTTCGTCATCCTTTCGGGTGTAGTTCCCGATGAAAGCAAAGCCGGAATTGCCGCCGCGGAGTTTGCCTGACGTGGCGTAGAGCACGCCGTTGCCGGTGCCATGAACGGTATGGAATTCAACCTTGTTGAGGCCTTCCTGCAATTTGTGCCCCCGGCAGTAGGCTTTGCAAATTGCACCCTATGGCCGGTGGATGCCGCGAACAATCCCGCGCATTGCGAAATGCGCAGCCATCAACATCACATTTTAGTCGACGGTATTATGTGGAGGTCAGGGCAATGTGACGGCGCGAAGGCGTGTCCCGTCATCGGCTCGCGGGCAAGAATCCGCTTGTCGCGACCCTCGTGAGCGCCGGCGCTGCCGCCATCTTGACCAGCACTTCCTTGACGGGATTCTCGGTCCAGGCTTGCGTGACGTAATCGCGATGCGTCACGCCTTCGGGGGTCTCGACGAATACCACGCTGCCGGGCCGCAGCGGCCCGTCCATATCGTCCGATACGGCGATGCCCTTTTCTTTCAGCATTTGTATCAGTTCATTGTCATGCCGTTTGGTGTAACGCGTATACGCACTGACGAAGAAGCCGGTCCGGTTTTTCTCGATCCAGGATGCAAACTTGTCCAGCTCGCCATAAACCGCGTCGAGCAGGAACACGCCGCGTACGCGATTGCCGAGGCCGCCCACTTCCAGGCTCCAGGCCGCCGGCACGAAGCCGCCGCTGTAGCCGACGATGATGACCGGCATGTTCGCAAAGGCCTTGGCGGCGCGCGGATCGCCATAGAGAGTAGCGAGGTGCTCGGCCGATTCAGCCACGAAGCGCTTGAGCCCGCCGGGCTGCCAGAATTTTCCGGCGCTGGAATCGGCGGCATCGACCGCGAGCTGCGGCGCGAGCAGCACGGCATTGACGCCGGAATCCGAAATCTGTTGCGGCACGAGCTGACGGTCGCGGACGTCGCGTTCCAGAGTCGCGCCGTTGCCGTGGAAGAACACCACGATGACACCCGGTTTGCGGACGTCGAAATTCTCCGGGACATGCATCAGGACGCGGTTGTCGTTGTAGGTCTCGTCCTGCCAGTAAACCCGGCCGCCGTAACTGCGATGGCCGCGGCGATCGCCCTTGGAAATGTTCAGGAACGGCTCGTCGGTGCGCGGATTGTTACCGAGATAGGGAAACGCCGAGGATTTCAGGCTGACCAAAGTGGTCTGATCTTCTCGCGCCGGACGCTGGTACGGAAGCGTTGGCGCCAGCGACGCAACCCGGTAGGGGGCGCGCGCAGACTGCGCGGCGCGTGTGCGGGGCGCGTCGTGCGATTGACGCTGCACAAAGCTCTCATTGGCGGTCGGGAAGCGATCTCTGAACTGGGGCGCCGGGAACCGATCATCGAACGTGTCACCCGCCGAAGGCTGCGAATTGGCAGCCAGCATTCCGGCGTTCGGAGCCTTGCCGCATTGAACGAGAACGAACGACAGCGGCACCAATGCCGACAGAATGGCGATCCAGCGCAATCGATGCGAGCCGGTGCGACATTCCGGGGCTTCCGGTCGCGCGTGCAGCGGTGCGCCCGGTGACATCACCCGGCTTGCACGCTCAGACGTTTGGAATTTCGCCCCGACCATCCACCCACTGCCCCAATATCCGCCGGCGATTGGCGTATGTCAGCTCGCCAGCGTTGCGGCGACGTTAAGCTTCCGGACAAACTCCCCACGTCCGGAAACTTCAAAAGAACACGAAATCGTGTCGCGATTGTGGGCCGGTCACCTTCTTTTCGCAATCCTGCGGGTGCCAGAAAGAGCTTTCGGCAGCTTTGATGGTATAGAAGTACCATATTCGCTCCAAGATTTAAATCATTGTTAACATTGCTTGAATTGACAAAGCCCAGCTTGCACGATGGAAAAATCACGGGCGCGACGCCCCAAGGCGTGGACCGACATGGCGGCATCAGAGACGGGAAGCGCGGCATGGCCCGGCCGGCTCCCCGGAGGCGGGTCCACGGTTTCGGTCATCGTGGCGACCGCCATCGTCGTCGCTGACATGGTTGGCGTCGGCGTCTTCACCAGCCTCGGCTTTCAGGTCAAGGACGTCCCCTCGGGCTTTTCGATCCTGCTGCTATGGGCCGTGGGCGGCATCGTCGCGCTGTGCGGGGTGTTTTCCTACAGCGAACTCGGCGCGATGTTTCCGCGCTCCAGCGGCGAATACAATTTCCTGAGCCGCGCCTTTCATCCGGCTTTCGGATTTCTGGCGGGCTGGGTGTCGGCGACGGTTGGTTTCGCCGCACCCGTAGCTCTCGCTGCGATGGCTTTCGGGGAATACGGCAAATCGGTACTTCCGGGCACCCCGCCGCTGGCGCTTGCCATCGGCGTGGTCTGGCTGGTGTCGATCGTGCAGCTCAGCGGTGTCAAACACTCCAGCACCTTTCAATTGATCTCGACCATTTTGAAAGTCGTGCTGATTGTCGCCTTCCTGGTTGCCGGATTTGTCATCGGCACGCCGCAACCGGTTTCGTTTGCACCTGCGGTCTCCGACTTCTCCCATGTCACCAGCGGCCCGTTCGCGATCGGCCTCGTCTTTGTGATGTATTCGTTCTCGGGATGGAATGCTGCGACCTACATCATCGGCGAGATGCGCCTGCCGCAGCAGAACCTGCCGCGCGCGCTGCTTTCGGGAACGCTGATCGTGCTGGTGCTGTATGTCGCGCTGAATGCGGTGTTCCTTCATACCGCGCCGATCGACAAGCTCGCCGGGCAACTCGACGTCGCCAGCGTCGCCGGCCGTTATATCTTCGGTGAAATCGGCGGCCGCATTGTCGGCGCCATGATCTGTATCGGGCTGGTGTCTTCCATCAGCGCGATGATGTGGATCGGTCCGCGCGTGATGATGACCATGGGTGAGGACATTCCAGCGTTGCGGCTATTCGCCCGCAAATCGGGCAATGGCGCGCCGGTCTTCGCCATCTTTTTCCAGTTCGCGGTCGCCAACCTGATGCTGTTCACCCGCAGTTTCGAGGCGGTGCTGGACTTCATCCAGTTCGCGCTTCTGTTCTGCTCGTTCTTTACCGTGCTCGGCGTCATCAAGCTGCGCATCACGCAGCCCGACCTGCCGCGGCCCTATCGCGCCTGGGGGTACCCGATAACGCCAGCGGTTTTCCTGCTCGTGACAGCTTTCATGATGTACTATCTCTTGACGGAACGGCCGTTGCAGTCGGCGCTCGGTGTTTTGATTATGATTTCCGGCCTTTTGATTTATGCCGTTTTCCGCAAGCGGGCAGATCCGGGCCCGGCAACGGCATCGCCAAGCCGCGAATAGAGATGCTTCAATCCATGAAAATTACGGCTGTTGCTGCCGCCATGTTCCTCGCGGCAGCGGCGCCCGCGCGCGCCGCCGATGTCGTGACCGCAAACGACACCGCGCTCTTCCTTGCCGGCATGCCGCCATCGGCCGATTCACCGCTGACACCGCTGACCAAAGACCCGGCATGGCAGCGGCACGCAAAATTCTTCGATGCCGCGTTCGGGCAGCTTGAGCAGCATCAGCTTTCGAAAATCCGGGCATGGGCGGGCGTCAATCTGGCCGCGCCGAAGCCGACGATGTTTTACATGTTCAGCGGTCCGGACTTCCTCTACGCGGACGCGTTCTACTCGAAGGCGACGGCTTACGTGCTGAGCGCGCTCGAGCCGGTCGGCTCGGTGCCCGATCTCACGAGATTGCCGCGCGGCGGGATCGGGGCCGCGCTCTATAATGTCGAACATTCAATGGGTTCGATCCTGAGCTTCAGCTTCTTCATCACCAAGCTGATGAAGGTTGATCTGCGTGCCGGACAGCTCAATGGCACCTTGCCGATCCTTTATGTATTGCTGGCGCGCTCCGGCAAGACCATCCGCGATGTCAGTCCGATCGCGCTCGACGACAAGGGTGCCTCTTATTTCGCCAACGAAAATCCCGGCAAGAACGCAACCCGCGGCGTGCGGATTTTGTTCGCAGGCAGCGATGGCGTGGAAAGAACGCTGTATTATTTCTCGACGGATCTTTCCAATGGCGGCGTCAAGGTCTCGGGCTTCCTGAAATTCTGCGAGACGCTCGCACCCGGCAACAGCCTGATCAAGAGCGCGTCCTATCTGCTGTACTCCGGCAATTTCACCACCGTACGCGATTTTCTGCTCGCCAACAGCGCCACCATCATCCAGGACGATTCCGGAATTCCGCTCGCCTATTACGATCCGAAGAAGTGGCGGTTTTTTCCGTTCGGCCGCTACGCCGGTCCGATTGCCGAATTCCCCGGCAGGTATCAGCAGGAATATGCCGAGCTGTTCAGGCGGAGCCAGCTGATGGATTTCGGAATCGGCTACCGCTGGCGCTCGTATGAATCGAACCTGCTGCTGTCGGTCAGGCTGCCCTCTGACGACATAGGACGCGTTGACGCCGCGCCATCGGCCGAAAAGCCACAGGCGACACCATCGCGTTCCAAACGGCCGCCGCGTCCTCCACGGGACGTTGGCGCGCCGTCGCGAGGTTTCCGATGGTTGAGATAACCGGCGAATTTGACGCAGCTTGGCTGAATTAAACTCTACGGCGCATTGACGCCGCGCCATCGTCCGAACCGCCAGGGCAGATACCATCGCGCGCGCGGTGGTCTTGTCAGCGGCACGTTGTCGATCCCCGACGTGCCCCAGGGTTGGCAGCGCAACAGCCGCGCCAGCGTCATCCACCCTCCACCCCACAGCCCGAAACGCGCGATCGCCTCGTCGCCATAAACAGAACAGGTCGGAAGGTGACGACAATTGTAACCGACCAGCGGCGACAGCGTGTGCCGGTAAATCCAGATCATGGCACGCCCGGCATTGCGCGGCAGGCGCTGTACCGCGCCGGTGCAATCGGGACAATGGGAAGAATCTTTCATAGGCGCTGTGCTCGTTGTGGAGCGCTCATCTGCACGGTTCCCAGGCGTGGAACCGGACCGGACATGCATTTGAGTCACACCCGGCAAAATATCGCATTCATTCGGGAACGCTGCAGCAAATGTTAATAGACGCTTCTGCGGCGCGAGGTTACCTTTTTCATAACGCCTGTATGACAGAATCATGTGGCGTTGAACTGGGGCCATTGCCACTGCTCGTTATCCGGGGCTTGGGGGAAGGAACCAAATTGAGGCTCGTGAGGTCACTTGATCTTCGCGGCTGGGCGCTGTTCGGCGCCGCCGCCCTCTGCATCGCATTGCCAGGCGCGGCGGTTACGCTTGGGCGTCCGGCGAATGCAGGCGTCACCCTCGAAGAACGCAAATTGCCGATGCGGTTTAGCTGGGTCGCGTGCCAGCCGGATTGCCGGGGCTGGGTCAGCGCGGTCGGCATCGTGACCGCGGATAGCCCCAACGATTTCGATGAATTCGCGCGCGGACGCCAGCTCGGCGGCGTGACCATCGTGCTGGATTCCAGCGGCGGCTCGGTCAACGACTCCATCGCGCTCGGACGGCGCTGGCGCAGCCTCGGTGCACAGACGACCGTCGGCATCAGCGTCCAGACGCATACCGCGCAGGGCGACCGCGCCCGCATCGTGCCCGAAGCCTATTGCGAGTCGATGTGCGTGTTCCTGCTGCTGTCGGGCAAGACGCGTTACGTGCCCAAGGCAGCCCATGTCAGGGTGCATCAGATCTGGATGGGCGACCGCGCCGACGACGCCAGGGCGGCGAGCTACACGGCGCAGGATCTGATGATCGTGGAGCGCGACATCGGGCGGCTCGCCAAATACACCTTCGACATGGGTGGCGCGGGCGATCTGCTGTCGCTGTCGCTGAGCGTGCCGCCGTGGGAAGATCTGCACGAACTGTCTCGGGAAGAATTGCGGCTGACCAATCTGGTGACCACCGATGCGGTTGCCGAAGTGCTGCCGCAGACGGACATCGCGGTCGCGCCGGTGGCTGAGCTTACGGCCAAGCCGGTGCAGGATCGCTTTGTCAGTAGTGCAACGGACGGTGAGACAAACCTGCAAGCCGCGAAATCGACCAAGACCGCCGAAGCTGTCGTTCCGACCGGGGGCGTCGCGGTGACGGCGCCGGCGAAGTAGCCAGGACTAAATCCAGACATATAAACTCGTCATTCCGGGGCGTGCGAAGCACGAACCCGGAATCTGGAGATTATCAGCTCGAGATTCCGGGTTCGCGCTAACGTGCGCGCCCCGGAATGACGGTTAGCCCTACGCCGATGCCGGCTGCCTGGCCTTGGCTTCGATCTGGCCGATGGCGTCGACCACGGCATCGAAGGTCAGCATCGTCGAGGCATGGCGCGCCTTGTAATCGCGCACCGGCTCGAGCAGTGCGATCTCGGCCCACTTGCCTTGCGGGGGGCTGCCGTTTTCCTTCAGCATCTTGCGGACGGTCTCGCGCAATTCGCGCAGTTCGCTCGCGGTCGAGCCGACGACATGGCGCGCCATGATCGAGGACGAGGCCTGGCCGAGCGCACAGGCCTTCACGTCATGGGCAAAGTCGGTGACCACGGGTCCGTCCATGGTGAGGTCGATCTTGACGGTGGAACCGCACAGCTTGGAATGCGCCGTGGCGCTGGCGTCCGGTGCCGGAAGCCGTCCGAGCCGGGGGATATTGCCGGCTAATTCGATGATCCGCTTGTTGTAAATGTCGTTCAGCATAAGATTGAGGTCTCGGGCAGGCCTGTGCGATCGCCCTTGGCGATGGCGGGCGACAGTCCTATATATGGGTGGAAATGGCGGAAATATAGTCCGGCCATTTGCTCCCGGCGGTCCGAAATGGAAGCCAATTCGGCGGCCGGGGTGTTAGAATTGTGGGACTCAGGCGTCCGGCGGCAAGCCCGCCCCGTCTGCCGGTGACACTCCGGTCCTCTTGAGACCGGTCGAACGGAGTTGACATGGACGCATTGATCAAATCCCTCCGCCCAGGCAAGCCTTCCGACATAAAGCCTTCCGATGCGAAGATGCCGGAAACGCGGCCGGCCGAGCTCGACCCTTCCGAATTTCTCGCCGCCGCCGTGCGCGCGGACCAGCCGCGTCCGTCGCGCGCCGAAGCCGAGCAGGCGGTACATACGCTACTGGACTATATCGGCGAAAACCCCGGCCGCGAGGGCCTGCTGGATACGCCGCGCCGGGTGGTCGAGGCCTTCGACGAGCTCTATCAGGGCTATCATCAGTGTCCGGCGGAGGTGCTCAATCGCACCTTCGGCGAGACCGCGGGCTATGACGACTTCGTGCTGATCCGCGACATCGAATTCACCTCGCAATGCGAGCATCACATGATGCCGTTCTACGGCAAGGCGCATATCGCCTATACGCCGGTCGAGCGGGTCGTGGGATTGTCGAAGCTGGCGCGGCTGACCGATATTTTTGCGCGCCGCCTGCAGACCCAGGAGCATCTGACCGCCCAGATCGCAGCCGCAATCGACGAGGTGCTAAAACCCCGCGGCGTTGCAGTGGTGATCGAGGCGGAGCATACCTGCATGTCGGTGCGCGGCGTCGCCAAGCATGGCGCGATGACGTTCACCAGCCGCTTTACCGGCATGTTCCGCGACAATCCGGCGGAGCAGGCGCGTTTCCTGTCCATGGTGCGAGGGCCGCAGCGCTAGCCCTCGCCTGAAATTTGCGAGGACTGCCCGTGTCCACATCTGCAGATATCAACGACATCGAGGAAGGGCTCAAGTTCCAGCCCAAATTCGACGCGTCTGGTCTCGTGACCTGCGTGGCGACCGACGCTGCGACATCCGAGGTGCTGATGGTCGCGCATATGAACGACGAAGCCCTGCGCAAGACCATCGCGTCAGGGGAAGCCTGGTACTTCAGCCGCTCGCGCAAATCGCTGTGGCGAAAGGGAGAGAGCTCCGGCCATGTCCAGCGCGTGGTCGAGATGCGGCTGGATTGCGATCAGGACGCGGTCTGGATCCGGGTCGAGCAGTCAGGCGCCGCGTGCCACACCGGCCGGCGGACGTGCTTCTACCGCAGGGTCGATGCAGGCGAGGGCGGCG
>JBGQCE010000090.1:0-9055 GCA_041495185.1 Bradyrhizobium sp. | reverse complement strand
TACGACCTCGTGGATGACGTGAAGAAGGCGATGTCCGGCCTGCTGGCGCCGACGCTGCGCGAGACCATGCTGGGCAATGCCCTGATCCTGGAAGTGTTCAATATTTCCAAGGTCGGCAAGGTCGCGGGCTGCCGCGTCACCGACGGCAACGTGGAACGCGGCGCCAATGTCCGTCTGATCCGCGACAACGTCGTCGTGCATGAAGGCAAGCTGTCGACCCTGAAGCGCTTCAAGGATGAAGTGAAGGAAGTGGCGTCCGGCCAGGAATGCGGCATGGCGTTCGAGAATTACGGCGACATGCGTGCCGGCGACGTTATCGAGTGTTATCGCGTGGAGACGATCCAGCGCTCACTGTGAGTCCAAGTCTCACAAGCGTGCTGATTTTATAATTGAAAATGCGGCGTCATGGCCGGGCTCGTCCCGGCCATCCACGCCTTAGCTAATTCAACAAGAAAGACGTCGATGCCCGCGCAGGCAAAGTTTGCGCAGCCTGCCTAAAGTTGGCTGCGAGCGCGGGCATCCACAACGATTTTGAGAGACGACAATGCCCCGCCACCACAAAAAGGACACCGCCCCCGGCGGCTCGCAGCGTCAGTTGCGCGTCGGCGAAACCGTGCGCCATGCGATTGCCGATATTCTTTCGCACGGTAGCGTGCACGACCCGGAGCTCGAGGGCCATATCATCACCGTACCCGAGGTGCGGATGTCACCGGACCTGAAGCTCGCGACCATCTACGTGATGCCGCTCGGCGGACGCGACACCGATGTCGTGATCGCGGCGCTGGAGCGGAACAAGAAGTTCCTGCGCGGCGAAGTCGCGCGGCGCGTTAACCTGAAATTTGCGCCTGATGTTCGCTTCCGTGTCGACGAACGATTCGATGAAGCGGAACGAATAGAGAAATTACTGCGAACACCCGCGGTGCAAAGAGACCTCGCACCAGATTCGCAAGATTCGGAAGAGTGATCTGATGACCATGACCACCGCAAACCGCCTGATCGAGCCGTCGCCCGGCGATTCGGACGGCGTTGAAAAAAATATTTCTGCCGATCCGCGTCACGACGAGAATCGTGCGCGCGCCGGCAAGCAGCCGCGGCGCGACAAGCGCGACGTCCACGGCTGGGTCGTGCTCGACAAGCCGATCGGCATGACCTCGACGCACGCGGTCGCGATCGTGAAGCGGCTGTTCCAGGCCAAGCGCGCGGGCCACGCCGGCACGCTCGATCCGCTCGCCTCCGGGGGCTTGCCGATCGCGCTCGGCGAGGCCACCAAAACCGTCCCGTTCGTGATGGACGGCCGCAAGCGCTATCGCTTTACGGTGTGCTGGGGCGAGGAACGCGATACCGACGATACCGAGGGCCGGGTCGTCAAAACCAGCGATCTCAGGCCCTCCGCCGAGGCGATCCGGGACCTGCTGCCGCGGTTCACCGGCCTGATCGAGCAGATCCCGCCGCAATACTCCGCCATCAAGATCCAGGGCGAGCGGGCCTATGACCTGGCGCGCGACGGGGAAACCGTCGAGCTGAAGCCGCGGCCGGTCGAGATTCACCATTTATCCCTTGTAGATCAATTGGATAGCTGCCGCTCGGTGTTCGAGGCCGAGTGCGGCAAGGGAACCTATGTGCGGGCGCTGGCCCGCGATATCGGCCGGATTCTCGGCTGTTACGGGCATATCTGCGCGCTGCGGCGGACCCTGGTCGGCCCGTTCGGGGAATCGGACATGATTCCGCTGGAACAGTTGGAGGCTTTGTGCGATAGAGCCGCGTCTGGCGAGGGCAGCCTCGCCGACGCGCTTTTGCCCGTTGAGACCGCGCTGGACGACATCCCGGCACTGGCCGTCACACGGGCTGATGCGGCAAGGCTCCACAGGGGCCAAGCCGTTTTGTTGCGCGGACGGGATGCGCCCAATAGTAGCGGCACAGTCTATGTCACGGTGGCAGGCCGGCTTCTGGCCCTCGCCGAAATTGGCAATGGCGAACTCATCCCCAAGCGCGTGTTCAACCTGACCGGACTGACTGCCAGTCCGGCTCGCAGCAATGAAAGTGTTTGACGATGTCGATTACCGCCGAACGTAAAGCGGAAGTCATCAAGACGAATGCCAACAAGGCCGGAGACACCGGCTCGCCTGAGGTTCAGGTCGCGATCCTGTCGGAACGCATCAATAACCTCACCGGGCACTTCAAGACCCACGTGAAGGATAACCATTCGCGCCGCGGCCTTCTGAAGCTCGTGTCGACGCGCCGTTCGCTTCTCGATTACATCAAGAAGAAGGACGAGGCGCGTTACAAGGCGCTACTCGAAAAGCATAACATTCGTCGTTGAGAACAGTTCACGCACGCATCTCGCGCGCGTTTTCGCATGATCCGGAAAAGTGGTTTTCCGGTTTTCCGATCAGATCATGCTTCCAAAAGCGCGTGGGCCTTCGAAGAGCCCGCGCGGCGTGTCCAGCCGCAATCCGGCAGCTGGGCGATAACGGGTAAGACGCCCGTACCATCGGAAGGATGGACGCCATTCGAAACATTAAGACCATGGCAGGATCGCCAGACGCTGAGACTGCGAAACTCTCGCTATCAGCGTCTCGCAATCTTGCGCATGGTCTTTTCGTTTGGCGTCCCTGCTTTCGTGAACCCATGAAAGACCAATACAATGTTTAATATTCATTCAGTCGAAATCGACTGGGGTGGCCGTCCCCTCAGGCTTGAAACCGGCAAGATTGCCCGTCAGGCCGACGGCGCCGTGCTCGCCACCTACGGCGAGACCGTCGTGCTCGCCACCGTCGTCGCTGCGAAGTCGGCCAGGGAAGGCGTCGACTTCCTGCCGCTGACCGTCGACTACATCGAAAAGACCTACGCTGCGGGCCGCATTCCCGGCGGCTACTTCAAGCGCGAAGGCCGGCCCACCGAGAAGGAAACCCTGGTCTCCCGTCTGATCGACCGCCCGATCCGCCCCTTGTTCGTCGATGGCTGGCGCAACGAGACCCAGGTGATCGTCACCGTGCTGTCGCATGACATGGAGAACGATCCCGACATTCTGGCGCTGGTGGCTGCATCCGCTGCGCTGACGCTGTCGGGCGCTCCCTTCAAGGGTCCGATCGGCGCGGCGCGCGTCGGCTTCGTCAATGACGAGTATGTACTCAACCCGACGCTGGACGAAATGGTCGAAACCCGGCTCGATCTCGTGGTCGCCGGCACGGCAGATGCCGTGCTGATGGTGGAATCGGAAGCCAAGGAGCTTAACGAAGACATCATGCTCGGCGCCGTGATGTTCGGACACCGGCACTTCCAGCCCGTGGTCAACGCGATCATCGAACTGGCCGAGAAGGCCGCCAAAGAGCCGCGCGAGGTCAAGATCGTCGACGAGAGCGTGCTGGAGAAGGAAATCCTCGGGCTGATCGAAACCGACCTGCGGACGGCGTACGCGATCCCGGTCAAGCAGGATCGCTATGCAGCGGTCGGCAAGGCCAAGGAAAAGGTGATGGCGCACTACTTCCCGGAAGGGCAGGAGCCGAAATACGACAAGCTGCGTATCGCCGCCGTATTCAAGGAACTCGAAGCCAAGATCGTTCGCTGGAACATTCTCGATACCGGCAAGCGCATCGACGGCCGCGATTCCAAGACCGTGCGCCAGATCATCGCCGAAGTCGGCGTGTTGCCCCGCGCCCATGGCTCGGCGCTGTTCACCCGCGGCGAGACGCAAGCGATGGTCGTGACCACGCTCGGCACCGGCGAGGACGAGCAGTACATCGACTCGCTGTCAGGTACCTACAAGGAGCAGTTCCTGCTGCACTACAACTTCCCTCCCTACTCGGTCGGTGAAACCGGACGCATGGGCGGCACCAAGCGGCGCGAAATCGGCCACGGCAAGCTCGCCTGGCGTGCGATCCACCCGGTGCTGCCGCCGCATCACGAGTTCCCCTACACCGTGCGCGTGGTCTCCGAGATCACCGAGTCGAACGGATCGTCGTCGATGGCGTCGGTCTGCGGCGCGTCGCTGGCGCTGATGGATGCGGGCGTTCCCCTGAAGCGGCCGACGGCGGGTATCGCCATGGGCCTCATCCTGGAAGGTTCACGCTTTGCGGTGTTGTCGGACATTCTCGGCGACGAGGATCATCTCGGCGACATGGACTTCAAGGTGGCCGGCACCGAGGCGGGCATCACCTCGCTGCAGATGGACATCAAGATCGCCGGGATCACCGAGGAGATCATGAAGGTCGCGCTCGGCCAGGCCAAGGACGGGCGTATCCACATCCTTGGCGAAATGTCGAAGGCCTTGACCGCTGCGCGCGCCGAACTCGGCGAATACGCACCGCGCATCGAGACCTTCAAGATCCCGACCGACAAGATCCGTGAAGTGATCGGCACCGGCGGCAAGGTGATCCGCGAGATCGTCGAGAAGACCGGCGCCAAGGTCAACATCGACGACGACGGCACCGTGAAGGTCGCCTCCGCCGACGGCGAATCGATCAAGGCCGCGATCAAGTGGATCAAGTCGATCGCGTCAGATCCGGAGCTCGGCCAGATCTATGACGGCACCGTGGTCAAGGTGATGGAGTTCGGCGCCTTCGTGAACTTCTTCGGCGCCAAGGACGGCCTCGTCCATATCAGCCAGCTCGCGGCCAACCGCGTGCAGAAGACTTCCGACGTCGTCAAGGAAGGCGACAAGGTCAAGGTCAAGCTGCTCGGCTTCGACGACCGCGGCAAGACGCGGCTGTCGATGAAGGCGGTCGATCAGGTGACCGGCGAGGATCTCGAGGCCAAGCAAAAGGCGGAAGCTCCGCCGCGCGAAGCGGCCGGCGAGTAAGGATCGCAGGAACTGAGAACGGCGAAGGGCGGCTTTTCAGCCGCCCTTTTTGTTTGGCTGTTTGCGATAACCATCAACGCGCTTCATGTTCGCTGTCTTCGCCGGCGACAGATCAAGGCTCTGCTTCACCAACTCGCCCAGCGCCGCAAAATCCGCTTTGCGCGGCGAGGTGCGGCGGAACACGAGTCCGATGCTGCGGCCGGGCTGCGGATTTTCCAGGCGCAGGAATTTCACCCGCTCGTCGCGCCGCTCGACGTCGGCGGCGATCTGCGGAATCAGCGTGACGCCATAGCCGCCCGCGACCATCTGCATCACCGTGTTCAGGCTGCTGGCGCCGAACACGGTCCCGCCGCCGGCGGTGGTGCGGCCCCGCGCCGCGGTCGCGCAAAACGCCAGCGCCTGATCGCGCAGGCAGTGGCCGTCCTCGAGTAGGATCAACCGGCTTTGATCGATGTCTGCAGCGGCCACCCGCTCGGTCTCCTTGCGCGGATCGCTGGCGGGCACCGCCAACAGGAACAGATCCTCGAACAGGGCAATCGTATCGATGTCGGGTTCGGCCACCGGCAGTGCCAGCATCGCGGCGTCGAGCGCGCCGCTCTTGATATCCTCGATCAACTGCCTGGTCTGGGTTTCCCGCAGCTCCATTCGCAGTTCCGGGAACCGGGACTGCAGCAGGGGGAGAATCCGCGGCAGCAAATACGGCGCCAGCGACGGAATCACCCCCAGCGTCAGCCGGCCGGTCAACAGGCCGCTGCGATGGCGGGCGAAGTCGACGAGATCGCGCGACGCCGTGAGGACCTCTTCGCCGCGCCGCGCGATTTCGCGCCCGACGTCGGTCAGCATCACATCTCCCGGCCGCCTCTCGACCACCGCAACGCCCAGTGTCCGCTCAAGGTCGCGAATCTGCATCGAGAGCGCCGGCTGGGTCACGGCGCAGGCCGCGGCCGCGCGGCCGAAATGGCCGTACCTGGCCAGCGCCGAAAGATACCGAAGCTGTCTAATCGTGATCATCCCAATCAGATAAACTGATCAGAACCTAAAGACAATTCGACTGGACCTGATGTCAAATTCCTTCCAAGGTGGAGTTCTAGCGGATTTGGCAAGAGGCGCCCGCGATCAGGGCTAAACGTCCTTGTTCCGGGTCAATACATCTCCAGATTCCTCATTGGTAAAATGTACTCCCTGCCCACCTGCCGGAAGGAATAACAGTCATGGCTGACCGTCCCCAATTAACAACCACAGCCGGTAACCCGATTGCCGACAACCAGAATTCAATCAGCGCCGGCCCGCGCGGCCCGGTTTTGATGCAGGATTACCAGCTGCTCGAAAAGCTGGCGCACCAGAATCGCGAGCGCATTCCCGAGCGTACCGTCCACGCCAAGTAGTCCCATACGGAACAACTCGAAGAAAATTACAGAACGCGATCGGAGAGAAACATGGACGCAAAGACTGACAAGAGCGCGGGCAAGTGCCCGGTCATGCACACGACTGTTGGAGTCAGGTCCAACCGGGACTGGTGGCCGAACCAGTTGAACCTCAAAATTCTCCACCAGAACTCTTCCTTGTCCAATCCCATGGGCGAGGCGTTCAACTACGCGGAGGGGTTCAAGAAGCTCGACCTCGAGGCCCTGAAGAAGGACCTCTACGCGCTGATGACGGACTCGCAGGACTGGTGGCCTGCGGATTACGGCCACTACGGGCCGCTCTTCATCCGGATGGCATGGCACAGCGCGGGCACTTACCGCATCGGCGACGGCCGCGGCGGCGCGTCCTCGGGCACGCAGCGCTTTGCGCCGCTCAATAGCTGGCCGGACAACGTGAACCTCGACAAGGCGCGCAGGTTGCTGTGGCCGATCAAGCAGAAATACGGCAACAAGATCTCGTGGGCCGACCTGATGATCCTCGCCGGCAACTGCGCGCTCGAGTCGATGGGCTTCAAGACATTCGGCTTTGGCGGCGGGCGCGCTGATGTCTGGGAGCCCGAGGAAGACATCCACTGGGGCGCCGAGGACACCTGGCTTGGCGACAAGCGCTACTCGGGTGACCGGGAACTCGAGAACCCCCTCGCGGCCGTGCAGATGGGTCTGATCTACGTGAACCCGCAAGGGCCGAACGGCAACCCGGATCCCCTCGCGGCGGCCAAGGATATTCGCGAAACGTTCGCGCGCATGGCGATGAACGACGAGGAGACCGTCGCGCTCATCGCCGGCGGACACACGTTCGGCAAGACCCACGGCGCTGCCGATCCGAGCAAGTATGTCGGCCCCGAGCCCGAAGGCGCCTCCATCGAGGAGCAAGGCTTCGGCTGGAAAAACACCTATGGAAGCGGCAAAGGCGTCGACACGATCAGCAGCGGGCTGGAAGTCATCTGGACCACGACGCCAACGAAGTGGAGCAGCAACTTCTTCTGGAACCTGTTCGGCTACGAATGGGAACTGACCAAGAGCCCGGCCGGTGCGCATCAGTGGAAGCCGAAGCATGGCGCAGCCGCCGGTACGGTGCCGGATGCGCACGACCCGTCAAAGCGTCACGCTCCATCCATGCTGACCACTGACCTCGCCTTGCGGTTCGACCCTGTTTACGAAAAGATTTCAAGGCGCTTCTACGAGAATCCGGATCAGTTCGCAGACGCGTTTGCCCGGGCGTGGTTTAAGCTGACGCATCGCGACATGGGTCCCCGCTCGCGCTATCTCGGCGCGGAGGTCCCGGCAGAGGAGCTTCTGTGGCAAGACCCTGTCCCCGCAGTCGATCACAAACTGATCGACTCGCAGGACATCGCCACGCTCAAGGACAAAATCCTTGCATCGGGGCTGTCCATTTCCCAACTGGTTTCGACCGCCTGGGCGTCGGCGGCAACCTTCCGCGGCTCCGACAAGCGCGGTGGGGCGAACGGGGCGCGCATCCGCCTCGCGCCGCAGAAGGATTGGGAGGTCAACCAGCCTGCCCAACTGGCGAAGGTGCTGAAAACGCTTGAAGGGCTTCAGAAGGAGTTCAACGGCGCGCAGTCCGGCGGGAAGAAGGTTTCGCTCGCCGACCTGATCGTCCTGGGCGGCTGCGCCGCCGTCGAGCAGGCGGCAAAGAACGCCGGGCACAAGGTGGAGGTTCCCTTCACTCCGGGCCGCACGGATGCGTCGCAGGAGCAGACGGATGTCGAGTCCTTCGCCGTGCTGGAGCCGACCGCAGACGGGTTCCGCAACTACCTCAAGACTCGGTACTCCGTTTCGGCGGAGGAACTGCTGGTCGACAAGGCGCAACTCATGACGCTGACCGCGCCCGAGATGACGGTTCTCGTCGGCGGAATGCGCGTGCTGAACGCGAACTTCGGCAATTCCCAGCACGGCGTCTTCACGAAGCGTCCGGAGACGCTGACTAACGACTTCTTCGTGAATCTGCTCGACATGGGCACGGAGTGGAAGGCGGTATCGGACGCCAAGGACGTGTTCGAAGGACGCGACCGGGCGACAGGCGAACTGAGGTGGACCGGCACCGGTGTAGACCTCATCTTCGGGTCGAACTCCCAGCTCCGGGCCCTTGCGGAAGTCTATGCCTGTGACGACTCGAAGGAGGCGTTCGTGCGTGACTTCGTGGCTGCCTGGAACAAGGTGATGAACCTCGATCGCTTCGACCTCGCCTGATCTCTGCAAGCGGCGGAGTGACTTCCTGCTTTTGATTGAAGTTGAAGAAGCCCTCGCGATAATATCGCGGGGGCTTTTTCTTTGCGTGATCGAAAGGACCTATTTTCAATGTCTCTCCCGACGATCCGCCCCGCCCGGCGAGAAGAATATGACGAGATCGCCCGCGTCTGGATGAACAGCTGGGCCTCGACCGGGCTTGAAGCCGCCAGCAATTTCCTGCTGGCGAAATTGCGTGCGCGCGTCCCGCTCGAGGTCGAGAACGGCTGGAGCCTGTTTGTCGCCGACGACGGCGGAGCGCTCGCGGCGATGCTGGCGCTGCATTTGCCTAACCGCTATCTCGACCAGCTGTTCGTCGCACCGGAATATCAGGGCCAAAATCTCGGGCGGAGGCTGCTCGATTTCACCCGGCAGCACCTGCCGGATGAAATTTCGCTGCGCTGCGTGCGCGAGAATGAGAAGGCGTGGCGCTGGTACGAGCGCGAGGGTTTTGCTTTTGAAAAGCAAGCGGTCGAGCCGATGACCGGATTTGTCATGAAATATTATCGATGGAAGAAAGAAGAACCCGCCAGATGAAGAAGCCGGCGCGCAAGTATAGACACGCTCTGGTTTTAAATTTCTGCAG
>JBGQCE010000089.1:0-9097 GCA_041495185.1 Bradyrhizobium sp. | reverse complement strand
TGGCAGGTGCCGATGGGGTCGAGCACGGCGGCTGTCTTGGAGCTATCCGGCATCAAGGTATTGCGGGCCTCTCACGCCGAGGAGGTGCGCGAGGTCGTCGAGGCCGGGGCGGGGCAGGCTTACAACGCCTGCACGCCGACCGCCGTTCTGTTGTCGCAGCGCCTGATCGGGGCAAAGGTTTTCACCAAATGAGCAAGGCAAATCTTCTCAACCGGCGCAGCGTGGTCGGCAGCCTGCTGGCGGAGCGCAAGGATGCAATCGTGGTCGGGGGGTTGGGCGCCTCGACCTACGATATCGCGGCGGCCGGCGATCACGACCGCAATTTCTATCTGTGGGGCGCCATGGGCGGCGCGGTCATGATTGGCCTCGGCATAGCGCTCGCGCAGCCAAAGCTGCCGGTGGTGGTGATCACCGGCGACGGCGAAATGCTGATGGGGATGGGCAGTCTCGCGACCGTCGGCCTGCAGAAGCCCGGGAATCTCACCATCGTCGTGCTGGATAATGAGGTCTATGGCGAGACCGGCGGGCAGGCGAGCCATACCGCGGCCACCGCCGACCTCGTCGGCGTCGCCCGGGCTTGCGGGATCGCTGATGCCCGCGCGATCGCGACCATGGCCGATATCGAGGCCTATGCGCCTGGCATGCAGGACACCTCAAGCGGGCCGCGCTTTGCCAGCATCAAGATCGACAGCGCTAACCTCGAGCGCGTGCTCTCCAGCCGCGATGGCCAGTTCACCGTGACCCGCATCCGCGGTGCGCTCGGGTTTGGGCCGATCTGACCTTCAATTCAACGTGTGCACTGCGGCAGATTCCTTGACATTTTCTGAGGTGAGTGCTTACTCACAAGGATGAGCACACTGCGCATGACTGGCGATCTGCGGCGCCAATTGATACTGAGCGCCGCCAAGCGTTGCTTTGCCCGCTATGGCTTCGCGGGGACCACGACCAGAAGTATCGCAGCGGCTGCCTCAATTTCGGAGGGTTTGCTGTTCAAGCACTTCCCGACGAAGTCGGCGCTGTATGCGGAGATACTCGCGGAAGAGTGTGAGGCGGATCCCGCGCTGCACCGGTTGCTGGAGTTGGAGCCGTCGACGGAAACGCTCGTCGTGCTGATTCGTGAAATGGTCCATCACTTTCAGCAAATCCCGGATGCGCCCGATCAGCAGGAAGCCGAGCGGCTCAGGCTGATGATCACCAGCCACCTCGATGACGGAGAGTTCGCTCGGCTGATCTACGACAAGATCGGAGATTTGATCGGGCCGGTGTTTACAGTGTCGCTCGATCGCGCCGTGGCGGCAGGCGATGCTTCGCGCATCGGGCGCGAGCCGCTGAACCTGTTTTGGTTCGCGCATCACACCGTGTTGATGGCGGCGCTGGGACGGCTGCCATCGGTTCCGTGCTTGTCTTACGGCAACGCCGCCGACCTCGAACGGCAGCTTTGCGAATTCATTCTCCGCGCAATTGGACTAAACCAAACCGCCATTGCCTCCCATCTGGATCGCGAACTGTCGCCGGATCCGGGGCAGAAGGTAACTGCAGAAGGTGCGTGACATGAACATCGTGACCGAAGCCACTATCGCGGGCCGGGCGATTGCCGACAAGCCGCACGCACGCCCGGTTCGGATGACGCGCTGGTTCATCATCGTCGGGCTGGCGCTATCGCTGCTGGTGGGCGTTCTTGTCTGGTTCAACGGGTTCCGCGGCGAAAAGATCAAGGAGGCTTTGGGCAAAATGCCGCCGCCGACGACGGTTACCGTTGCGGAGGCCAAATCCGAGGTGATTCCGAATCTGCTGATCGCGGTCGGCGATCTCGCCGCCGTGCATCAGGTGAATGTCACCTCCGATGTCGGCGGGCGCATTACCGACATCATGTTTACCGCCGGATCGAACGTCAAAGCCGGCAGCCCGCTGGTTCAACTGTTCGACGCCCCCGAGCAGGGCGATCTCGCGAGCTTCAAGGCGCAGGCTACCGTGGCGCAGCTGTCGCTCGATCGCGCCAAGCAGCTCGCAGCGCGTCAGTTCGGCCCGCAGGCGACCGTCGATCAGGCGCAGGCGGCGTACGACCAGGCCAACGCCGGCATCGCCAAGACCGAGGCGATCATTTCGCAGAAGCTGGTGCGCGCGCCGTTCGACGGCGAACTCGGCGTCCGCCACGTCGAGGTCGGCCAGTTCCTGACCGCGGGCACGCAGATCGTGACGCTGACCGATTTGACGACGCTGTACGCCAACTTCACGGTGACGGAAAAGGACTCAGGACAGCTCAAGGTCGGGCAGACCGTACGCGTCGCAGTGGACGCCTATCCCGGCCGTACTTTCGAGGGCAAGATCAACGCGATCGAACCTCAGATCGCCACCGACACGCGAAACATCCGCGTTCAGGCAACCCTCGACAATCCCGATCGCATCCTGAAGCCCGGCATGTTTACGACGACGACGGTGGTGCTTCCCGACAAGCCGCCGGTCGTCACCGTTCCCGAAACAGCCGTTGACTATACGCTTTACGGCGACTCCGTTTTCCTCATCACCGAGAAGAAAGAGGATGACGGCAAGACCAGTCTGTCCGCCGTTCGCACCTTCGTTCGGACCGGCAACCGGATCAGCGGACGCGCCGAAATCCTCACCGGGTTGAAGGCCGGCGATCGTGTGGTCGCGGTAGGCCAGCTCAAGCTGCAATCGGGAGCGGCGGTGACCATCTCGACCGAACCGGCGCCGTCGGTTCCGGCGAATCCGCCGCGTTACTAATGCATGATCCGGAAAAGTGGGAACCGGTTTTCCTCGGGACAATCGCGAAGCGTTTGCCCGGAGATCATGCTCAAACAAAAAGGTTAGATCATGATCCGATTCAATCCAATCGGATCATGATCTGACGATTCGGAGCGCATCGCGATGGTCTGGACCGATATATTCATCAAGCGACCCGTGTTGTCGGTGGTCGTCAGTCTGCTGATTCTGCTGATCGGATTCAGGGCCGCGACCAGTCTGCCGATCCGGCAATATCCGAAACTGTCGAATACGGTCGTCAACGTCACCACCGTCTATCCCGGTGCGTCGGCCGATCTGATTCAGGGATTCATCACAACGCCGATCGAGCAGGCCGTCGCCTCCGCCGAAGGCGTCGATTATATGACCTCGTCCTCGGTGCAGGGGACCAGCACCATCCAGGTCTACATCAAGCTGAATTTCGATCCGAACCAGGCGTTGACCGAGGTCCTCGCCAAGGTGAATTCGGTCAAATATCTGATCCCGAAGGAATCGAACGATCCGGTCGTGACCAAGACGACCGGCCAGACCACCGCGGTGATGTATCTCGGCTTCTCCAGCGAAGTGCTTACAGGATCCGCGATCTCGGATTATCTGACGCGGGTGGTCCAGCCGGTACTTTCGACCGTCGATGGCGTCGCTTCAGCGGACATTCTGGGCGGCCAGACTTTCGCGATGCGGCTGTGGCTCGATCCCGGTCGCATGGCAGGCCGCAACGTTTCGCCGGACGATGTGTCCGCGGCGATCAGGGCGAACAACTTTCAGGCCGCGGCGGGGCAGGCCAAGGGCTATTTCATCGTCTCCAACGTGTCGACCAATACCGATCTCAAGAACCTCGATCAGTTCAAGCGCATGATCGTCAAATCCAAGGACGGCGGGTTCGTGCGGATGGAAGATATCGCGACCGTCGAACTCGCGGCGCAGAGTACCGACGCCAGCGTCGCCTTCAACGGCGAGCATGCGATCTTTATCGGCGTGCAGGCGACGCCGCAAGGAAACCCGCTGACGCTGGTCAAGGGCGTCCGCGCGGTGTTTCCGGAACTTGAACGCAACCTGCCGCCGTCGATGAAAATGAAAGTGGCGTACGATTCGACCAAATTCATTCAATCGTCGATCGACGAGGTCGAGAAAACCCTGGGCGAGGCGGTCATCATCGTGGTCGTGGTGATCTTCCTGTTCCTCGCCTCGTTCCGTTCGGTGGTCATCCCCGTGGTGACCATTCCGCTGTCGCTGATCGGCGTCTGCAGCCTGATGCTGATGGCGGGATTCAGTTTCAACCTGTTGACGCTGCTGGCAATGGTGCTGGCGATCGGGCTCGTCGTCGACGACGCCATCGTGGTGGTGGAAAACATCCACCGGCATCTGGAAGAGGGCAAGCCGCCCGTGCAGGCCGCCATGCAGGGCGCGCGCGAGATCGTCGGCCCCGTCATCTCCATGACGATCACGCTGGCCGCGGTGTACGCGCCGATCGGCTTCCTCGGTGGCCTCACCGGTTCGCTGTTTCGCGAATTCGCATTCACGCTGGCAGGCTCCGTGATCGTTTCGGGTGTGATCGCACTGACGCTTTCCCCGATGATGTGCTCGGTCCTCCTCAGGAGCGCCGAGGAGGGACGATTTGCAAAGATCGTCAACCGGGTTTTTGGATCGATGACGCGCTGGTACGGCCGGCAGCTCGATCGTTCGCTGGACTATCGTCCCGTCACGGCGTTGTTCGCTCTGACAATTCTCGGGCTGGTCGGTTACCTTTACATGCACACGGCGAAGGAACTCGCACCTGAAGAAGATCAGGGCATCGTGTTCGCCGTGACCAAGGCGCCGAAATACGCCAACATCGATTATTTGGACTTTTACGGGGAGAGGCTCGACAAGGTTTTTGCCAGCTTTCCCGAGACCGACCTTCGCTTTGTCCTGAACGGCATCAACGGTCCGCAAAACGGTATCGCCGGCATGCTGCTGAAGGCGTGGGACGAGCGCGCGCGCTCTTCGATCAAGCTGAAGCCGCTGGTGCAGGCGCAGCTCAGCAAGATCGAGGGCGTCAATGCATTTGCGTTCAACCTGCCGGCGCTGCCGGGCGGTCCCGGTGGATTGCCGGTACAGATGGTGATCAGCTCGACCAACGGATTTCAGTTGGTCTATGAGCAGATGCTCAAACTGAAAGACGCCGCCCGCAAGAGCGGGTTGTTCATCGTCTCCGACAGCGATCTCGACTTCAACCAGCCGGTGGTGCGGGTCAAGATCGACCGTTCGAAAGCGAGTGATCTCGGCATTACCATGCAGAGCATCGGCACGACGCTGGCGACGCTGCTCGGCGGAAACTACGTGAACCGGTTTAATCTCGAGGGACGATCGTATCAGGTCATTCCGCAGGTGCCGCGCGAGCGGCGGCTGTCGCGCGAGGCGCTCGGCGGATATTACGTGCCGACGACGACGGGCCAGCAGGTGCCGCTCTCGACCGTCGTCTCGATCGAAACGGGCACCGACCCGAACGCGTTGACCCATTACAATCAGCTGAACTCCGCAACCTTCCAGGCGGTGCCGATGCCCGGTGTGACGGTCGGGCAGGCGGTCGACTTCCTCGAAGGCCAGGCCATGCAACTGCCGGCCGGCTACAGCCACGCCTATCTCTCGGATTCCCGTCAGTACGTGCAGGAAGGAAATCAGCTTGCGATTACTTTCGGCTTTGCGCTGATCATTATTTTCCTGGTGCTGGCGGCGCAATTCGAGAGCCTGCGCGATCCCCTGGTGATCATGATCAGCGTGCCGATGGCGATCGTCGGCGCCTTGATTCCATTGTTCTTCGGCGCCGCGACGATGAACATCTATACCCAGGTAGGTCTGCTCACTTTGGTCGGCCTGATCAGCAAGCACGGCATTCTGATGGTCGAATTCGCCAACGAATTGCAGCTCAATGAAGGTCTCGACCGGCGCTCTGCAATCGAGATGGCGGCGCGGGTCCGGCTTCGCCCGATCCTGATGACAACCGCCGCCATGGTCACCGGATTGCTGCCGCTTCTGACCGCCACCGGCGCGGGCGCGGCGAGCCGGTTCTCGATCGGACTCGTCGTCGTCGCGGGCATGTCGATCGGCACCCTGTTCACGCTGTTCGTGCTGCCTGCGGTCTATGTGGCGATCGCCACCGATCACCGGGCGGCTGCTGAATCCCAGCGGAGCAAGGAGATCGCGGAGTTCGATCTGGGTCCGAAGGCGCTCAAGCCTACTTAAGCGCGGGCCTGACTGGAGCGGCGGGAACGGCCCGATAGCGATTGCTGCCGGTTCCTTTCGCCCGGCTCCGTGATAACCTGTCCCGACAGGCGCCCCTTTGCGGGGCGTCCAAAGGCAGAGTTTCGGGATGAAACGCCGCGAATTCATCACCCTCGTCGGCGGCGCGGCGGTGGCTGCGTCGAGCCCGGCGCGCGCGCAGCAACCGGCAAAAATCCGTCATATCGGAATGCTGGAGACGGTATCTCCGCAGTTGAATACCAAGAATCTCGAGGCGCTGCGGCGAGGGCTGCGCGAATTGGGTTACGTCGAAAACCAGAATTATACTTTGGAGTACCGGTCGGCCGACGGCGACGGACGACGTTTTCCTGCTTTGGCAGGCGAATTGGTGCGGCTTGGTGTCGATTTGATCGTCACCCGGGGTACGCCTGCTGCCCGCGCCGCGAAGGACGCGACGGAGACGATCCCGATTGTGATGGCCGCAATTGCCGAGCCGCTCGGTATGGGCGTTGTCGGCAGTCTGGCGCGGCCGGGTGGCAATGTGACGGGCCTGAGTGCATTCGTCACTGAACTGGCCGGCAAGCGGGTCGAATTGCTCAAGGAGCTGCGGCCGGGAAATTCAATCGCGGCCTTTTTGGCTAACATGGAAAACCCCGCTGCTCCTCTGCAATGGGAAGAGACCAAAAAGGCAGCGCAGATGCTCGGCATTGAGGTTGCTCTGCTGGACGTGAGAACGAGGGATGACATTCCACTCGCATTTGAAACGGCGAGTGCGCGCCACGTTGACACGCTATTGGTCGGAATTGATGCCCTGACTCAGGAATACCGGAAGTTGATCGCCGATCTGGCCGCGAAATATCGCCTGGCGGCAATTTATCCGTCTAAGGAGTTTGTCGACGTCGGTGGATTGATGGCGTATGGGGTGAGCTATCCGGACCTCTATTTCCGCGCCGCGAGCCTGATTGACAAGATTTTCCGTGGCGCGAAGCCAGGCGACCTGCCCGTCGAGCAACCGACGAAACTTGAACTCATCGTAAACCTCAAAGCCGCGACAGCGCTTGGCCTCAACGTGCCGCCCCCGATGCTTAGTCGCGCCGATGAGGTGATCGAATGATCTTCCCGCACTGCGGCATGAGACAAGCCCGTCCCTTCTTGCTAACTTGGGCCGGATGAGCATTTCCCTCCACCCCGACACGCCCCAGGGCCGAACGCTGGCTGCATCGCCTGTGGCGGACGCTGTGCCGGACGCCAAACCATCGGGCACGAAGATCCGCAGCCGGCTGTTCACCAAATACGTCGCGCTGTTCGTCGCGGTGGTGGGTATTGCGCTGGCATCCAACGGGATTTTCGAGGTTTTCTTCTATTATCGCGAGCACAAGGCGGCCCTGATCCGGATTCAGCACGAGCAGGCCGAAGCGGCGGCGGCGAAGATCGGCCAGTTCGTCAAGGAAATAGAAAGCCAGCTGGGCTGGACCACCCAGTTGCCCTGGTCGGCCGGCTCGATCGAGCAGCGCCGGTTCGATGCCTTGCGGCTGCTGCGGCAGGTGCCGGCCATCACCGAACTGGCGCAGGTCGATTCGACCGGCAAGGAACGCTTGAGGGTCTCGCGCCTCGCCATGGACGTGGTCGACAGCGGACTGGACCTCTCCAAGGATCCGAAATTCACCGAAGCCGTCGCCCACAAGGTCTATTACGGGCCGGTCTATTTCCGCAGGGAGTCCGAGCCCTACATGACGCTGTCGCTGGCCGGCACCCGCAAGGATGCCGGCGTCAGTATCGCCGAGGTCAATCTCAAGCTGATCTGGGACGTGGTGTCGCAGATCAAGGTCGGCGAACGCGGACACGCCTATGTCGTCGGCGCGCAGGGACGCCTGATCGCGCATCCCGATATCAGCCTGGTGCTGCGCAACACCGATATGTCGAAGCTCGTTCAGGTGCAGGCGGCGTTGGCCGCGTTGACAGAGCAGGCCGCGTTGGCAGAGCAGGCAGCGCAAGCGGCCGCGCCTGGGGGGCGGTCAACGCTGTCAACGCCGTCACCGCCGGCACCGGCGCCGCCGTCACCGCGGGCAGGGACCACGAATTCCAGCCCCGATTCCTTGCAGGGCACGATGAATATCCAGGGGCAGGAGGTGCTGACGGCGTCGGCGCCGATTGCGCCACTGGGCTGGATCATGTTCGTCGAGCTTCCGGTCAAGGAAGCCTATGCATCGCTTTACCTGGCGTTGCAGCGCCTGGCCATCGTGCTCGCTGGCGCGTCGATCTTCGCGGTGCTTGCGGGGGTATTCCTGGCCCGGCGCATGGTCGGCCCGATCCAGGCCTTGCGCGCGGGCGCCGAGCGCATCGGCAGCGGCGATTTCGCCCAGCGCATCTCGATCAAGACCGGCGATGAACTCGAGGGCCTCGCCAACCAGTTCAACGACATGGGCGCCCGGCTGCAGGAATCCTACACTGACCTGGAGAAGAAGGTTGAACAGCGGACTGCCGAATTGAGCGAAACGTTACAGCAGCAGACCGCAACCGCCGAGGTTCTCAAGGTCATCAGCCGCTCGGCATTTGATTTGCAGCCCGTTCTCGACACCATCGTTCAGACAGCAAGTCGACTCTGCGAAGCGGAATTTGCCCTGATCTTCAAGCTGGAAGACGACGAGTACAAGATAGCCTCCTCCAACAATGCCGCGGCGGCTTTCGTCAAGCATGCTGCTGATCATCCCATCCCGCTGGGGCGCGGCTCTCTCGTTGGCCGCACTGCTCTTGAGCGGAAGGCCGTCCACATACCGGATTGCTTAGCCGACCCGGAGTATGTGACTTTGGATTACCAAACGGTTGGTCATTATCGTACGATGCTCGGTGTTCCACTGTTGCGCGAGGGCGTCCCAATCGGCGTCATCGGCCTGATGCGAACTGCCGTGAGACCATTTACCGACAAACAGATTGAACTTGTCACCACCTTCGCCGATCAGGCCGTCATCGCCATCCAGAATGTGCGGTTGTTCGACGAAGTTCAAGCGCGCACGACGGACTTGCAGGAATCGCTGCAACAGCAGACCGCGACCGCAGACGTGCTGAAGGTGATCAGCCGCTCGGCATTCGACCTGAAATCCGTGCTGACGACGCTGAC
>JBGQCE010000088.1:0-9102 GCA_041495185.1 Bradyrhizobium sp. | reverse complement strand
GATCTGGTGGATACCTCCACCGGCGGCGGCTCCGACGGCAATTTCACAGCACCGCATACGGCGACGCTTGACGGCCTCGGCGTCGACGGCCAGGGCGCGCACACCCATTACGAACAGATGTACATCTCGTCGATCGAGCCGAGGGCGCGGCTGTTGCACCGGCTGTATCAGACGCTGCGATGAGTATCGCAAGCGGCGATCCCGGAAAGCGCGATGCCCCGTCCGACGATGACGCCGCCATTCACCCGCACGGTTCGTTTTTCGGGCGGCGCAAGGGGCACAAGCTTCGCCTTCATCAGGCCGATCTGATCGAACATTTGCTGCCGCGCCTTGCGCTCGACATCGGCAGTGCCGCTCCGCCCGACCTCGCTGACCTGTTCGATCCGCCGGCCGACGATGTCAGGCTCGAAATCGGATTCGGCGGCGGCGAGCATCTGATCGCCGAAGCGCAGGCCCTTCCGAATACCGGCTTCATCGGCTGCGAGCCCTATGTCAACGGCATGGCCAAGATCCTGACGCAGATCGAGGCGCACCACATCGGCAATATCAGGCTGTTCGCGGGCGACGCCACTGAGCTGCTGGCTTGGGCGCCCGGGCGCTCACTTAAGCGGATCGATCTGATCCATCCCGACCCGTGGCCGAAGCGGCGGCACTGGAAGCGGCGGTTCGTGCAGGACGCAACCGTCGCCGCCATGGCGCGCGTTCTGAAGCCGGACGGCGAATTTCGCTTCGTCAGCGATATCAGCGATTACTGCACATGGACGCTTATGCATCTTTCACGCTCACCGGATTTCGTCTGGACCGCGGAGCGCGCCTCCGACTGGCGCCTGCCATGGGCCGATTACACCATGACGCGATACGGCGTGAAGGCCGAGCGCGAGGGACGTCAGGCGGCGTATCTGCGATTTCAGCGTGTCAAATAGTTACGGCTTCGCTGCTTCGCCGATCCGCGCTTTCCTGGCGTCGGTCGCTTCCCACACCATGCGCTTGCCGCGCTCGCGGCCGAGCAACTCGATCGGGTCGTGGTTGTCGATGTGCCCGAACTGTCCCTTGTAGACGCTGTAGCCGCACAGTTCCTGCAAGCGGCGCGGAAAACGCCGGGCGGTTTCAAGGGGGATGCCGAGTTGCAGGTTTTCCTGCTGCCGCATCCAGCCCCAGCAATAGGCACAGGAGAACGCGAAACGCCTGGCATCGCTGGTATTGGCGCCGCCGCCATGCCAGAGCGCACTGTCGAACAGCATCACGCTGCCGGCCGGCATGGTGGCGGTGACGGCATCGTAGTCTTTGCCGTATTCCGGCGAGGCAGCATATTTGTGGCTGCCCGGCAGGATCCGCGTCGCACCGTTGTCTTCCCTGAAATCCGACAACGCCCAGATCGCATTGAGCGTGATCGGAATGTGCGGACGCGGCAGTGGAATCAACTGGGTATCTTCATGGATCGGCTGCGCCTCCTGGCCCGGACCGAGCACCAGCGAGCAGAACGACGACAGCAGGCATTCCTTGTCCAGCACGCGCTCGACGATGGGCAGGACATTCCGGTGCAGCGGCACTTCCCAGAAAATGTCGTCATAGGTCAGAAGATTGTTGATGCGGACGGTCTTGAAGCCTTCGAACGATGTCTTGGCGTAGCCGAGTCCATGCTCGCGCTCGGTGCGCTCCAGCGCCTGCTTCAATCCCTCGACCAGATCGGGATCGGCGGCACGCTCGATCACGGTAAATCCGTCGTCGCGGATTTTGTCGGCGTGCAACTGAATGTCGGCGTCCGTCAGCATTTCGATCTCCCTGTTGGCGCTGTGCCGCGCCATTGAGATCAGCTTAGCGCGCTCGGTTTCCGATTGGGAGAGGGAAGCAATCCAGGCTCAGTCATTCCGGGATGGTGCGTTAGCACCAGACCTCAGATGTGCAATTGCACATCGGGGAATCCTTGGATTCCGGGCTCGATGCTTCGCATCGCCCCGGAATGACCGCTTCAAGTTAGGCCGATTGACGGGTCTGCCAGAAACTCACCACCCGCTCCGCGGTCGAGGGCATCAGGCGCGTGAAATTCACCCGCGCGCTCTCGATATCCGCAGGCGACGGCACCCGGTTTGGTCCCAGCCGAAGCAGGATCAGGGCGCGCACGGTCGCCCATTCAAGGCCGACCGCCTTGCCGACGATCAGGATCGGATCGTGGCGGTCGCCCGCAATCAGACGGTCAAGGGTTGCGATTTTCACCCCCGACATCGCGGAAAGCGCCGCAATCGATTCCTCGTATTTGTACGTCTTGGCAAAACCAAGCAGGGCGGCTTCATTCAGTTCACCGGCACGATACAGCGCCAGGATCGTACGCTGCGCCGGCGCGAAGTCGCGATGGCTCTCGACCGGCTCTGCGATGCCGGTAATTTCGTTCATCGCCTGCTTGATCGCGGTCTGCCTGCCGGGCTTGACCGCCTCGAACAGGCGGCGGCGGACGATGTCAACCGAACCTGCCAGAAGGTCCTTCAATTGGGCCCCCGAGAGATCCTCGCGCTGACCCACCGCGAGCGTGAGAACCGCATCCTGGCTGGCGCGCTTGATCAGTCTCGAATATCCGGCTCGCGAAAACTCGGCGCCGGCGTTGCCGGCAGCACGCCTGACCACCTCGCGGTCGCCGCGGCGCACGATGACGTCGGTCAGATCGGGAGCAAGTCTCGGCCGCTCCGACATCGCCAGCAGATGGCCCTGGCCCTTCATGCGTGCGATTTCGATCAAGGCGCTCTCGTCGATCACGGGCGATCGGCGCAGCAGCGGCCCCGCAATCGATATTTCGTCCTCGCGCGCAAGCTGTCCGACCAGCGCGCGTGGCGCATTGGCAAGGACCGACAGCCGTTCGGCCAGATCGGCGCGCGCGGCAATTTCGGTGTGCGGAACGAGATCGATCAGAACGCCGTCAAACAGATCGACGTGATCGGACCGGAAATTCGCAGCCCCCTGCAGGAACAATTCGGCGATCCGGCGGGCTGCCTCGGCGCGGCGTTTGGGATCGCCGTGCCTGATGATTTCATCGAGCTCGGGGATCAGCAAGGTAGCGACTGACATCAAACACACTCGAAGCCGGCTGATCGGCGAGTTTTCCGGGCAATTTAGGCGGGCTTTGTGAAGGAAGGGTTAGGTTTGAAATCGCTTCCGAAGGGGCGCAAAATCGCGGCTTGCGGCCTCGCGGGCCTTGCCGGGCCAAGGGAAAACCACTATATCAGCCGCAACTTATGGTTCTCATACGATCGCGTATTGAGAGTGGGCCCCTTCCGGACCCGCTCTTTTTTATTACTTGAGCGAGCCCCGCAGAATGCACGCCGGGCCCGGCTCGGGCAGCACAGCCGAACCGGCTTTCCGGCCCGGCCTCAACCCAATGCAAGTCAGACCGCCTTTGACCCTGGATATGACCGATCCAACGACTGGTTCCGTAGATACCGATCTGCTCGCCGAGCCGCGCCTCGTCGTCGAGCCGGGTATGGCGGCGCGGGTATCGGCGGTCGCCGGTCCCGTGCTGCAGGGAATGGGCTACCGGCTGGTGCGGATCAAGATTTCCGGAGAATCCGGCTGCACGGTCCAGATCATGGCGGAACGGCCTGACGGATCGATGCAGATCGAGGATTGCGAGGCGATCTCGCGGGCGCTGTCGCCGGTGCTTGACGTTGCCGATCCGATCGACCGGGCCTATCGGCTGGAGATTTCCTCGCCCGGGATCGACCGGCCGCTGGTGCGCCGTTCCGATTTCGAACGCTATGCCGGTCATCTCGTGAAGATCGAGATGGCGGTCGCCCATCAGGGCCGCAAACGGTTCCGCGGCACGCTCGAAGGCGTCGAGGGCGACACGGTGCGCTTGCATCGCGATGATGCGCGCGCGGGCGAAGATGTCGATGTCATGCTGGTCATGGAAGATATCGCCGATGCAAGGCTGGTCCTGACCGACGAGCTGATCGCGGAATCGATGCGGCGCGGCAAGGCCGCGGAGCGCGAGCTCAAGCAGAATCTCGGGCTCGAGCCGCCGCCTCCGCCACACGCAAGGAAGAGCGACCCGGCGAAAAGCAACAAACCGAAGCCGAAACTGAAGCTGAACAAGAAGAACACCCCGAAGAACACCAAGGAACACCGTCTCGCCGCAGAAAGACTGCTTCGAGGCGACATCGATCCCACTAGAGGAGACTAAAGCCATGGCAGCTGTCAGCGCCAATAAACTCGAACTGCTGCAGATCGCAGACGCGGTCGCGCGCGAAAAATCGATCGACCGCGGCATCGTCATCGCGGCGATGGAAGACGCCATCGCCAAGGCGGCGCGGGCGCGCTACGGCAGCGAGACCGACGTTCACGCCGAGATCGACGCCAAGAAGGGCGAGTTGCGGCTGTCGCGCCACATGCTGGTGGTCGAACAGGTCGAGAATTCGTCGAACCAGATTTCACTGGAAGACGCCCGCCGCGCCAATCCGGGAGCGCAGATCGGCGACACCATCGCCGACACCCTGCCGCCGCTGGAATATGGCCGCATCGCCGCGCAATCCCCCAAGCAGGTGATCGTGCAGAAGGTGCGCGAGGCCGAGCGTGACCGGCAATATCAGGAATTCAAGGACCGCATCGGCGACATCGTCAACGGCATCGTCAAGCGCGTCGAATATGGCAGCGTTATTGTCGATCTCGGTCGCGGCGAAGCCATTGTGCGCCGTGACGAGATGCTGCCGCGCGAGGTGTTCCGCAACGGCGACCGTGTCCGCGCCTATATCTTCGACGTGCGGCGCGAAACCAGAGGCCCGCAGATTTTCCTCTCGCGTACCCATCCGCAATTCATGGCGAAGCTGTTCGCGCAGGAAGTGCCCGAGATCTATGACGGTATCGTCGAGATCAAGGCGGTGGCCCGCGATCCCGGCTCGCGCGCGAAGATCGGCGTGATTTCGCGGGATTCCTCGGTCGATCCGGTCGGCGCCTGCGTCGGCATGCGCGGCTCGCGCGTGCAGGCCGTGGTCAATGAATTGCAGGGCGAAAAGATCGACATCATTCCGTGGTCGCCCGACATCGCAACCTTTGTCGTCAACGCGCTGGCGCCTGCCGAAGTCGCCAAGGTCGTGATCGACGAGGAACGCGAGCGGATCGAAGTCGTGGTGCCCGACACCAACAACCAGCTGTCGCTGGCGATCGGCCGGCGCGGCCAGAACGTCCGCCTCGCCTCGCAGCTGACCGGCTGGGACATCGACATTCTTACCGAGCAGGAAGAATCCGAGCGCCGCCAGGCCGATTTCGAAAACTCCACCCGGGTGTTCATGGAATCGCTGAACGTCGACGAAGTGGTCGGCCAGTTGCTGGCGTCGGAAGGCTTCACCTCGGTGGAAGAACTGGCGCTGGTCGACATCAAGGAACTGGCCGGTATCGAAGGCTTCGACGACGAAACCGCCAACGAACTGCAGAGCCGGGCCCGCGAATATCTCGAGCAGCTCGAAAGCGAGCTCGAAAACAAGCGTAAGGAACTCGGTGTGGAAGACGCGTTGAAGACGGTGCCCGGCGTGACCTCGAAGATGCTGGTGAAGTTCGGCGAGAACGACATCAAGACCGTCGAGGATCTGGCCGGCTGCGCCACCGACGATCTGGTCGGCTGGACCGAGCGCAAGGAAGGCGGCGAGCCGACCAAGCATCCCGGCATTCTCGACGCCAACGAAACCTCGCGCGACGATGCCGAGAACATGATCATGCAGGCGCGCGTCATCGCCGGCTGGATCACCGAGGCCGATCTGGTCAAGAAGACCGAGGAAGCCGAGGCCCCCGAAGACCAGCCGGTTTAATGCGCGTGTCCGTCAAAAATGGACACCGGTTTTGCGCAACCGCAATGCGCAGATGTTAGGAGCCATGTCACACGCATGCTTGCTTTCGCTGACCCCGATCTCGACAACGGACCGCGGGCCGACAGGTCCGCGACGATGCGGATGTGCGCGGTCACGCGGCAGGTGCGGCCGATCGACGAGCTGATCCGGTTTGTGGTCGCCCCTTCGGGCGAAGTGATCCCGGATCTGAAGCGCAAGCTTCCGGGCCGGGGCCTGTGGATTTCGGCGTCGCATCAGACGGTTGCGGAAGCCATCCGGCGTCATATATTTGGCAAAGGCTTCAAGCGCGAGGTTCGCGTTGCGCCGACCTTGGCGGCCGATACCGAAGCCTTGCTGGTACGCAGCGCGATCGAGGCGCTGGCCATGGCCGCCAAGGCGGGCCAGGTGGTATCCGGCTTCAGCAAGGTCGAGGAAGCTCTCAAGCCGCGTCAGGCCCCGATCCAGGCTCTGATCCATGCCGCGGACGGGGCGGCGGACGGAATCCGGAAATTGGACGCGATCGTCAGGCAAAATGCCGGGGTTAACGATGAATCGCCGGAATTTCCGGTCGTCACGGCCCTGACATCGGAACAATTGGATTTGGCACTAGGGCGGTCAAATGTGATACATGCTGCGCTGCTCGCGGGCCCGGCGAGCAAAACGTTCCTGTCGCGCAGCCATGTCCTGGTCCGATACCGGATGGCGGATGACGACAAGACTGCCGGCAATGCGGCCAAGAATTCGCCGATACAGACTGTGCGGACACGCACGACGCAACAAGATTAGGACTGCTGAATGGTTGATACGAAATCGCCTGGCGACAAGACACTGAGTGTCCCGACCAAGACCTTGACGCTCAAGCCGCGCGTCGAGACGGGCACCGTGCGCCAGAGCTTCAGCCATGGCCGGACCAAACAGGTGGTGGTCGAAAAGCGTGGCAAGCGCCGCGTTGGCGGCGATGCACCCGTAACCGAAACCCATGCGCCCGAGCCGGTCGTTGCCAAGGCCGCCCCCGCCAAGGCGGCGCCGGCCCGTCCCGCAACGCCGCCGGCTGCGCCGCGCAGCAATTCGGGCGTCGTTCTGCGCACGCTAACCGAGGATGAGCGTTCTGCCCGCGCCAGCGCACTCGCCGACGCAAAAGTCCGCGATGTCGAGGAACGGCGGCTGGCCGAAGAAGAAGCCAAGCGCCGCAACAGCAAGGAAGGCATCGAGCAGGCCGAGCGTGAAGCCGCCGAAGCCCGCCGCAAGGCCGAGGAAGAGCGCCACCGGCAGGACGAGGAAGCCAAGCGCAAGGCCGAACTTGAAGCCAAAAAACGTTTTGGCGAAGCCGAAGCCCGTGCGGCAGCCCCGGCCCGCGCCGCGGTGCCCGTCGCACGCGCGCCCGGTATCGCCGCCGACATCACCGACGAGGATGAAGGCCCGCGCCAGGTCCGTCGCGGTCCTGGCGGCGTTGTCCGCCCCGCGGTTCCGCCCAAGACGACCGCCAAGCCGGCGCCGGCGAAGCAGCGCGGACGCCTGACGCTGGTCACCGCGCTCAATGCCGATGACGTGCGCGAGCGCTCGATCGCGTCGTTCCGCCGCCGCACCCAGCGCCTGAAGGGACATCCGTCGAACGAGCCGAAGGAAAAGCTCATTCGCGAAGTCATCATCCCGGAAGCCATCAATATCCAGGAACTTGCCAACCGCATGGCCGAGCGCGCGGTCGACGTCATCCGGCTCTTGATGAAGCAGGGCGCGATGCACAAGATCACCGACGTGATCGATGCCGACACCGCGCAGTTGATCGCCGAGGAAATGGGCCACACCGTCAAGCGCGTGGCCGCGGCCGACGTCGAGGAAGGCCTGTTCGACATCGTCGACGATTCGACCGATACCGAGCCGCGCTCGCCCGTGGTGACCGTGATGGGCCATGTCGATCACGGCAAGACCTCGCTGCTCGACGCGCTGCGCCATGCCAACGTCGTCTCAGGCGAAGCCGGCGGCATCACCCAGCATATCGGCGCCTATCAGGTGACCTCGCCGGAAAGCGGCAAGAAGATCACCTTCATCGACACCCCCGGCCACGCCGCGTTCACCGCGATGCGCGCGCGCGGCGCCAAGGTGACCGACATCGTGGTCCTGGTGGTCGCAGCCGACGACGGCGTCATGCCGCAGACTGTCGAGGCCATCAATCACGCCAAGGCGGCGAAGGTCCCGATGATCATCGCCATCAACAAGATCGACAAGCCCGACGCCAAGCCGGAACGCGTGCGCACCGAGCTGTTGCAATACGAAGTGCAGGTCGAGTCGATGGGCGGCGACGTGGTCGACGTCGAGGTCTCCGCCAAGAACAAGACCAACCTCGACAAGCTGCTGGAAATGATTGCGCTACAGGCCGAATTGCTCGACCTCAAGACCAACGTCTCGCGTCCCGCCGAAGGCACCGTGATCGAAGCCAAGCTCGATCGCGGCCGTGGTCCCGTGGCAACCGTGCTGGTCCAACGCGGCACGCTGAAGGTCGGTGACATCATCGTCGCCGGCGCCGAGATGGGACGCGTCCGCGCACTCATCAACGATCAGGGCGCGACCATCGACGAGGCCGGACCGTCTGTTCCTGTGGAAGTGCTCGGCTTCAACGGCCCGCCGGAAGCCGGCGACCGGCTCGCCGTGGTCGAGAACGAAGCCCGCGCCCGCGAAGTCACCAGCTATCGCGCTCATCAGAAGCGCGAGAACGCCGCCGCCAGTATCTCCGGCATGCGCGGTTCGCTCGAGCAGATGATGTCGCAGCTCAAGACCACGGGCCGCAAGGATTTCCCGTTGATCATCAAGGCCGACGTGCAGGGCTCGCTGGAAGCGATCCTCGGATCGCTGGATAAGCTCGGCACCGACGAAGTCACCGCACGCATCCTGCATGCGGGTGTCGGCGGCATCTCGGAATCCGACGTGACGCTGGCGGAAGGTTTCAACGCCGCCATCATCGGCTTCAACGTCCGCGCCCACAAGGAAGCCGCCGCCGCCGCCAAGCGCAACGGCATCGAAATCCGCTACTACAACATCATTTACGACCTCGTGGATGACGTGAAGAAGGCGATGTCCGGCCTGCTGGCGCCGACGCTGCGCGAGACCATGCTGGGCAATGCCCTGATCCTGGAAGTGTTCAATATTTCCAAGGTCGGCAAGGTCGCAGGCTGCCGCGTCACCGACGGCAACGTGGAACGCGGCGCCAATGTCCGTCTGATCCGCGACAACGTCGTCGTGCATGAAGGCAAGCTGTCGACCCTGAAGCGCTTCAAGGATGAAGTGAAGGAAGTGGCGTCCG
>JBGQCE010000087.1:0-9263 GCA_041495185.1 Bradyrhizobium sp. | reverse complement strand
GTCTGGAGGAAATCACTTCAGGGGAAATCCTGATCGGCGCGGAGGTGGTGAACGAACTGCCGCCGATGGACCGCAACATCGCGATGGTGTTCCAGAATTACGCGCTCTATCCGCACATGAGCGTCTACAACAATATGGCCTATGGCCTGCGCAACCGCGGCATGGCCGAGCCCGAGATCGACACCCGCGTCAGGGAAGCTGGCCGCATTCTCGAGCTTGGCGCCATGCTCGATCGCAAGCCGCGGCAGCTCTCCGGCGGCCAGCGCCAGCGCGTGGCGATGGGACGGGCCATCGTGCGGCAACCGAAAGTGTTTCTGTTCGACGAACCCCTGTCCAACCTCGACGCCAAGCTGCGCATCGCCATGCGTGTCGAAATCCGCAAACTGCAGCGCCGCCTGAACACGACCTCGATCTACGTCACCCACGACCAATTGGAGGCGATGACGCTTGCCGATATTCTGGTGGTCATGAATGGCGGCCAGGTGGAGCAGATCGGCAACCCGCTCGAAATCTATCTGAAGCCCGCGACGACCTTCGTCGCTTCCTTCATCGGCGCGCCGCCGATGAATCTGATGCCGCTGCGGTCAGACGAAATCAGATCGCAGCTCACGGGCACCAGCCGCGCGGCAAGCGAAGCCGGCATTCTCGGCATCCGCCCCGAAGACTTTTTGATTTCGAGCGACACGCTTCCCGGCGGCATCGCGCTCGACCTCACGGTGGAGGCGATCGAGCGCGTCGGCGCGGAGACCTTCATCTACGGCACAAGGCAGAATCACGTGCAGGGCGTTGCCGCCAATCCCGGGGAATTGCCGCCGGGCGATGTGATCGTGCGGATCCCCGGCGCGATCGCACCCGCGATCGGCGAGCGAATCAGGGCGATCGCGCCGCGCGAGAGGCTGCATCTGTTCGGTGCCGACGGCCGCCAGCGGATCGACCTCTAGGCGTTCGGAGGGCGTCCCAAGCCGGTTCCGCGAGGTGCTTGAACACCCCCCAGACTATGCCCATATTGACTGATGACCGGACGGCAAACCTGCCGGACGGCCGAAAATGGGGCGCCGCAAGGGCCCTAAACGTCAAAGTCGCTTCGAGAGGACTTTGTAAACTATGTCTCGTGTTCCTTCGCTATCAAGTCCGTTCCTTCTGGGATTTGACGAAATCGAGCGTGCGCTCGATCGCGTCGTCAAAGGCGCCGACGGTTATCCTCCGTACAATATCGAGAGGTGCGACCGCTCTAACGGCGAGCCCGAACGGCTACGCATCACGCTGGCGGTGGCGGGATTTACCCGCGATCAACTCGATGTAACCATTGAGGAAAACCAGCTCGTGATCCGGGGCCGCCAGCAGGACGACAAGGCCCGGCAATACATCCATCGCGGCATCGCCGCGCGCCACTTCCAGCGCACTTTCGTGCTGGCGGAGGGGATGCGGGTGTTGGGCGCGGACTTGAAAAACGGGCTGTTGTCGATCGAGCTCGCCCGGCCTGAGCCGGAGAAGATTGTTAAGACAATCGCTATCAATGAACATGAATAATGGAACGAGTAGCGGACTCGACCGCTTAGTCTGACAGAGGAGTCGAGACCATGACTGAAGGTAATGTTGCGTTCGAGCCGAAGGGCGTCTCCATCGAGGCGCTGGCGACGATGGGCGAGGGCCATATCGCCTATGTAAAGCAGATCCGTTCCGAGGACGTGCCGGGGCTCTTTCCCCAGGCGCCGAAGATCGCGCCGGGACTGAAGCTGTTCGCGCTGCATGCCGCCGACGGCACGCCGATCATGCTGACCGACAGCCGGGAAGCTGCGATCGCGAATGCGTGGAGCAACGAGTTGCAGGCGGTGAGCGTTCACTGAACACCGTAGTTGCTGCTGTCACTGACGCAGCAAAAGGAAATTCGCCATACGCGGGCATTGCCTCGATCATATCGGGCCTGTGTCCGCGTATTTTGTTTTGGTGATTACGCCGCGCTCGCCGGCGGCAGAGCAAGAACCGAATAGATCGCCTGCGCGTCGCGCGAGGCGCGCAGCTTCTTGGCGACATCCTGGTCGCGCAATAGCCGCGCGATCCGCGCCAGCGCTTTCAGGTGATCGGCGCCGGCGCCTTCCGGCGCCAGCAGCAGGAACACCAGGTCGACCGGCTGACCGTCCATGGCCTCGAAATCGATCGGGCGTTCAAGACGCGCAAAAAGGCCGAACAGTTTTTCCAGCTTGGGGAGCTTGCCGTGCGGGATCGCGACGCCATAGCCGACCGCGGTGGTCCCGAGCTTCTCCCGCTGCAGCAGAACCTCGAAAACCGCGCGCTCGTTCTGCCCGGTCAGGACGGCCGCCCGCGCCGCCAGCTCCTGCAGCGCCTGCTTCTTGCTGTTGACCTTCAACGCCGGGAGAATCGCCTCGGGTGCGACCAGATCGGTAATCGTCATGAGGCGTTCCGAGGTGAATTAAACCGTCAGGTTGCGAAATAGGCTCTAGCGGGGCGGCGTCAAGAAGATGAGGCGGGAGGCGGGCTTACGCCCGGGTCCTGATTTGGGGGGCTTCTACTCCAACGCAAGACCGGTGCCAACTCCCTGCGGGGTCGTTCCCGGCCCCTGCCCCTTGAGGGCGGCGGACCATAGGGAGGGGCCGGAGGGGCGTCAATGCCGATCGGCGGCTAATTCTCAGGCATAACTACCGGGGGATCCACCCAGCCGACATTGCCGTCAGCCCGCCGGTAAATGATGTTCACCCGGCCGCTTGAGCCATGCTGGAATACGATGCAGGCGGCCCCGGTCAGGTCCAGCTCCATCACGGCTTCGCTGACCGAAAGCCGTTTCAGCGACGTGGTCGCTTCCGCAATGATGACCGGGCTGTAGGCGGTGACCTCGTCGTCGCCTTCCGCCGGCGCCTCGATCACGTAGCTCGGCGCGTCGAGTGTCGTCGGCGTTTCCATTTCGGCAAGTGCCGCGGAAGCCGCGTAGGCCTTGCGGGCCGAGCGATCCTTGAGCCGGCTCTTGTAGCGGCGCAGTCGCTTTTCGATCATCAGCAGCGCCTGGTCGGCGCTGGCGTAGGCGTCGGCGGCATTGGAATCCGCCTCCAGCGTAATTCCGGAATCCAGATGCAGCGCGCAGTCGGTGCGGAAACCAAAACCATCCTTGCTCAGCGTGATGTGACCGGAATAATTGCCATCGAAATATTTGCGCAGGACTTCATCGGTGCGCTCGCTGACGCGCCCGCGCAGGACCTCGCCGACGCTGATGCTTTTTCCCGATATCCGGAGAGTCATTTTTTGATGCCTCGATTAGCCTGGAAGCCGACACTATCCCGATTTGGCCGGGACGCAATCAGGCCGGCTGCGTGTCCCGGGACCGGTCGGAGGATGCGGCGGGCGCCGAGAGCGCGTTACCGAGCATGCTTTGTTTGTCGCGGCGGCGCTGCACCGAGGAGGGAATTCGCATCGCTTCGCGGTACTTCGCAACCGTGCGACGGGCGATATCAATGCCCGATTCGCGCAATCGTTCCACAATGGTGTCGTCCGAGAGGATCAAGGCAGGGTCTTCCGCATCGATCAGCTGCTTGATGCGGTGACGCACGGCCTCCGCCGAATGGGCTTCACCGCCGTTGGCCGATGCGATCGAGGCGGTGAAGAAATACTTCAATTCGAAACTGCCGCGATTGGTCGCCATGTATTTGTTGGCAGTCACCCGCGACACCGTCGATTCATGCATCTGGATCGCGTCCGCAACCGCCTTGAGGTTGAGCGGCCGCAGATGCGCGACGCCGTGGGTAAAGAAGCCGTCCTGCTGACGCACGATCTCGGTTGCGACCTTCAGGATGGTGCGGGCGCGCTGGTCGAGCGCACGCACCAGCCATGTGGCGTTCTGCAGGCAATCGGTGAAATAGGATTTGTCGCCGTCCTTGCGGATCGTCTTCGACAGTTCGGTGTAATAGATCTGATTGACCAGCACGCGCGGCAACGTGTCGCTGTTGAGTTCGACATGCCAGCCGCCGTCAGGCCCGGGCCGCACATAAACATCCGGAACCATGGTCTGCATCCGGGCTGAGCCGAATTTCAAACCCGGCTTCGGATCGAGACGGCGAATTTCGCCGATCATGTCGGTGATATCCTCATCATCGACACCGCAGAATTTTCGCAAAGCGGCGATATCGCGCTTCGCCAGGAGATCGAGATGCTCGACCAGCGCCTGCATCGCCGGGTCGTAACGATTGAGTTCGCGCAGCTGGATCGCAAGACACTCGCTTAAGGTTCGCGCGCAAACACCGGGCGGATCGAATTTCTGCAACACCGTGAGAACCGCTTCGACATCCGCTTGCGAGGCTCCCAGCCGCTCGGCGGCCTGTCCCAGATCCGGCGGCAGGTAGCCGGCTTCGTCCACGAGGTCGATGAGATATTGGCCGATCATGCGCTGCGCAGGCGCCGTGAACGCCACCGCCAGTTGTTCGGCGAGATAACCGCCGAGTGTGACCTCGGCGGCGACGAAGGCTTCAAGATTATAGCTGTCGTCGTTGGAGGCGCCGCCGCCCCATTCGGTATAGGCGGTCGGCGCCGCATCCTGTGCGTTGCGTGCGGCGGCCTCCGCCGGCTCCTCGGAGAATACGTTGTCGAGGCCGGTGTCGAGCGTCTGCTCGATTTCCGTGCGGCTGCCGAGGTCGCGATTGAGCCACTCTTCCTGGCCCGGTTCGAAGCTGTCGCCGGCGGGGCCGCCGGCCATGTCGGGACGCTCAGTGGAAGCTTCGTCGCCATAGGCGGAGCCGGAATCGTCGGAATCGGGAAATTCGGCCCGCTCGGGCACGGGCTCGCCCGCAACCGGGGGCTCGGTGCCGTCGCTGGCACGCTCCAGCAGCGGATTTCGTTCCAGCTCCTCCTCGACGAAGGCCGAAAGGTCGAGATTCGACAGCTGCAGCAGCTTGATCGCCTGCATCAGCTGCGGCGTCATTACCAGCGACTGCGACTGGCTGAACTCTAATCTCTGCGTCAGCGCCATGGAGGCAAGAACCGTTCCCAAAAGTTGGTCCGATTCTTGCTTAAACTAGTCCAAAGCCGATGTACACGGCTTGACGAATGGGAAAATTGAACTAGAGGGGCGAATTCCCAGCCAAGGTTAAAGCCGGAATTCCTCGCCCAGATAAAGACGGCGGACATCCGGATTGTTGACGATCTCGTCCGGATTGCCCTCGGTCAAGATCTCCCCGGCATAGACGATATAGGCGCGGTCGGTCAGTCCGAGCGTTTCCCGCACATTGTGGTCGGTAATCAGCACGCCGATGCCGCGATTGGTGAGATGGCGGACAAGATCCTGAATGTCGCCGACCGCGATCGGATCGATGCCGGCGAAGGGTTCGTCGAGCAGCATGTAATTGGGGCGCGTCGCCAGCGCGCGCGCGATCTCGACGCGACGCCGCTCACCGCCCGACAGCGCAATCGACGGCGTCTTGCGCAGGCGCGCGATGTTGAATTCGTCGAGCAGGGAATTGAGTTCGGCCTCGCGCTTTTTCCTTGAGGGTTCGACGACCTCAAGCACTGCGCGGATATTCTGCTCCACCGTGAGACCGCGAAAGATCGAGGCTTCCTGCGGCAGATAGCCGATGCCAAGCCGGGCGCGCTGATACATCGGCAGCTTGGTGACGTCGTGGCCATCGAGCTCGATGGCGCCGCGATCCGCCTTGATCAGGCCGGTAATCATGTAAAACACGGTGGTCTTGCCGGCGCCGTTCGGACCCAGCAAACCCACCGCCTCGCCGCGGCGGACATAGATGCTGACACCGCGCACGACCTGGCGGGTGCCGAAACTCTTTTCCACGCTATGCACAGCCAGGTAACCCGCCCGCTGCGTCAGCCGCGGGGCAGCGGCCGCACCATTGGTCTTGCGCAGGCGCGGCTTCTCAGGTGGAGGAGAAGGCGTATTCAGTTTCGGCAGCAGCGCGTCGCGGGCGATCGGAGCATCGCGGGCAATCGGTGGAGCGTCGCGCACCGGACTGGTCAGCATCTCCCCGATCGTGCCGCCGAGCGCGGTGATATCCGCGCGCGTACGCGCAAATCCTGGCGGACTGCGTTTCGCCGGGCGCCGACGGAACATGCCGAGTAAATCCACCATCCCGCTTCGCTTAAGCCTTTCACGGTTAGCCCGCGACCCGCCGCGAGCAAATCGATTCGCTCGCGCAACATGAATGAATGGATGTCCCTTGCCCAGCGAAACACCCTCGATTGGAGGCGCGGATCGTGCGGCCGGGCCGTTGCCGTTGATACAGGTTCGCGCCGCGAGACTCAACCTCACGGGCCTCAGATAGCAGACAAGTGATTGATATTATTTCGATTTATTTGAGCTTCCCGGACCGGAAGGCGGCGGCGATGGCGCCGCGCCGGGGATCAGCGGGCCAGCCTGGCCGGACGATTGGAACAAGCCCTGCACGCGACCTGAGTCGGATTCCACCCGCGACACGCCCGTCGTCATGTCCACCATCAGCCGATCGCCGCGCAGCACATTCTTGCCCTGGGTCAAAACCACCCCGCCGAGCATGGTGACCATGTTTGCCTTGGTGTCGAACACAGCGGTCTCCCCGGTCACGACCTGATCCTTCTGGGTCACGACCACGCTGCCCCTCGCCTCCAGCCGGCGGATCGAAGAACTGCCGCCGGGACCGGGGGTCGCAGACTGGATCGGCGCCGATTTTGCGGCCTTCGAACTGGCCGGCGGCGGCGCGCCAGGGGCTGTGGTCGAATCGTAAAACACCACCAGCGACTTCGACGTCATGGTGGTGTCGCCCTGCACCACCTTCACGTTGCCGGAAAATGTCGCTTCCTTTTTCTTGTCCCGCATCTCAAGCGATGCGGCCTCGATCTGGATCGGCTGGTCGCGATTTTGCGAAAAACCCTGCATCGCATTGGGCACGCCCGTGACCGCGCTTTGCGCAGCCGCGTCACCGGCGGCGATTACCGCGAGTGCAAAAATCGCCGTGCAGGCGCCATGCGCGATCCGCCTGATCGGGGTACTGCGCGGCGATACCATCATCTTGAAAATCATCATTTCGGGTTGGCGGGCTTGCTGGATAGGGACCGGGTCCTGGCGGGGCGAGCCGCAGGGTCGGGCGCTGCGGGTGCGATAGCAGGCCGACTGGACGCGCTCTCGTCGCCTAGCTTGTCCAAATTCATCACGACATTGCCTTCGAACCTCACCACCTCTCCGCCTCCGGTAATCCTGAGCTTGTCGGCGCTCAAGGTTCCGTTCAGCAATTTGACATCGACATGCTCGTCCGATGTCACCGTGCCCTTGCCCATGTCGACGAACGCCTGCGACAGGCGCGCTTCATAGCCGGTGGAGGATTGCAAAAAGATATCCTTATGCAGATCCAGTATCTGCTGCTTGGTATCCATCAGGCCGTTGCGGGCGTCCAGCGTGACCGTCGTGGTCTTGTCCTCCATCAACACCTTGGCCCGTAACGAGGTGAGATCGACGTGATCCGGATCGGTTACATCCTGGGTCGCGGTTTTTGCCCAGACTTCGTAGGGCCGCTGATCGGGCGAGTAACCAGACAGATGCGGCGATTCCATCGTGATCTTGGTGCCGGAAACGACGAGGTTCCCCATGTCGACAGGTAATTTGGGCAGCAGCATCCGGAACGGATTGAAGATCGACACCGCGACGATGGCCGTCATCGCCAGAATCACGGCCGCCGGGACCGCGACGCGCAGCACCCGCACCATCCGGCTGTGGCGCGCAGCGATAGCGAAACGCGCCTCCATTCCGGCTTGATAGGCTGGGTTTTGAACCGAATTCACCGCTGCTCCAGGGTGCTGTCTCGCTGCCCATTCTACCCGGGACGGCCGGATTATGCAGCCCAGGACCTCGGGCTATGAGTGTGACCGAAACGGGGCAGTCTCGCTTCCAATCGTGTCCCGGATGCGGTGCAGCGTGCTCCCGGCGATGCGAAGCATCCGGGACACGCTCGGCTCACGAATGCGCAAAAATGTCTTCGGTGTCCCAGCCCTGCAGATCGAGCTTTGCCCGCGTCGGCAGAAATTCGAAACAGGCTTGCGCCAGCGCGCTGCGGCCCTCGCGCGCCAGCATGGCATCGAGGCGTTCGCGCAAGCCATGCAGATGCAGCACGTCGGAAGCCGCATAGGCCAGCTGCGCCTCGCTCAGGGTCTGCGAGCCCCAATCGCTCGATTGCTGCTGCTTCGACAGATCGATGTTGAGCACCTCGCGCACCAGATCCTTCAGGCCATGGCGATCGGTGTAGGTGCGGGAGAGCCGCGAGGCGATCTTGGTGCAGTACACCGGCTGCGGCATCACGCCGAAGGCGTTGTAGAGGGCGGCCAGATCGAACCGCGCGAAATGAAAGATTTTTGTCACCTTCGGATTCGCGAGCAGCGCCTTCAGATTCGGCGCCTCGGTATGATCCTTGGGGATTTGCACTACATCGGCGCTGCCGTCGCCGTTCGACATCTGCACCACGCAGAGCCGGTCGCGGTGCGGGTACAGCCCCATGGTCTCGGTATCGATCGCCACCGAGTCGGTGTAGCGGGTGAGATCGGGCAGATCGCCGCGATGCAGGCGTACGGTCATGATGTCTACGAACCTCGTCGAATCGATGCGGACCAAACTACCGCCCAAACCGCAAAGAGGCGAGCGGTGGGTGGACCCTGAATGGCGACGGGAGGGCATCCAAGAATAGGTGGTGCCCAGGAAAGGACTCGAACCTTCACGGCCGTGAAGCCACTGGCACCTGAAGCCAGCGCGTCTACCAATTCCGCCACCTGGGCCCGGGCGGGTTAGTACGGATCGGTTGCGCGCTTGTCAAATTGGCGAACTGCGACCCAAGCTATTACCGGAGCATGATCTTTTCGGAAAACGGTACCCACTTTTCCGGATCATGCTCAAATACACTGTACAGCGCAGACCTGATGGCGTATCGCGAAACCGCTAAATACCCCCGCGATTTCTTGAATTTGACCCTAGGAAATTGACGCCATGGCATCGAATCTGGACACGCTGGTCACGGTTTTCGGAGGATCGGGCTTTCTGGGACGAAGCGTGGTCCGCGCGCTCGCCAAGCGCGATTACCGCATCCGGGTCGCGGTACGGCGGCCGGAACTGGCCGGGCATCTGCAGCCGCTCGGCAAGGTCGGCCAGATCCACGCCGTGCAGGCCAATCTGCGCTTTCCTGATTCCGTCGCGGCCGCGATGCGCGACTCCCATGTCGCCATCAATCTCGTCGGCATTCTGGCCGAGAGCGGCGCGCAAACCTTCGAGGCGGTGCAAGGCTCGGGCGCCGGCG
>JBGQCE010000086.1:0-9300 GCA_041495185.1 Bradyrhizobium sp. | reverse complement strand
GTCGAGAAATGGGACGCGATCCTCGCGATCAACCTTTCCGCGACCTTCCACGCGATCCGCCTCGCGCTCCCGGCGATGAAGCGGAAAGGCTGGGGCCGCATCATCAACACCGCGAGCGCCCACGCCCTCGTCGCCTCGCCCTTCAAGGTCGCCTATGTCGCGGCCAAGCACGGCATCATGGGACTCACCAAAACGCTGGCGCTCGAGGGCGGGGAACATGGCGTGCGCGTGACTGCGATCTGTCCGGGCTATGTCTGGACGCCGCTGGTCGAGAAGCAGATTCCCGACACCATGAAGGCGCGCAACCTGACAAAAGAGCAGGTCATCCACGACGTGCTGCTGGCTGCGCAGCCGACCAAGGAGTTCGTCACCTCCGAGCAGGTCGCGGCGCTGGCGTTGTTTCTTTGCGGCGACGATGCGGCGCAGATCACCGGCGCCAATCTCTCGATCGATGGCGGCTGGACCGCGGAGTGACGGCGAACTAGGTCGCGCTGTTGCCGAACGCCAGCACGTGCAGCCCGAGCCGGCGCCGCACGATCCAGAACAGCAGAACGGTTTCGAAGACAAGCGAGATCGAGGTTGCCGCCGCGGCGCCGTGGCCGCCGAAGCGCGGCACCAGCGCGATGCAGAGCACCACGTTCATGGCGAAGGCGAGCGCATAGGCCAGCGCGCAGATATGCTGGTGGCCTAGCATGTTGAGCAGCCGCTCGACCGGGCCGATCGCCGAGCGCACCACGAGGCCAATGGCCGCAACGAACATGATGTCGTAGCCGACGACGAATTGCGGTCCGAACAGCCACAATAGCGGCTTGCCCAACGCCAGCAGCAGGATGGTCGCGGCGAGCGAGGGCCAGAACGTCCATTTGATCGCATGCGCGACATAGGCCGACAGCCGCGCCTTGTCACCAAGCGCATGATATTCGGCGAAACGATGCGCCGTCGTCGCCGACATCGCGTAGTGAATGAAGGAAACCAGCGCCAGCGTCTTCACCACAGCGAAATAGACGCCGACCTCTTCGGAGGAGCGAAATTGCTGCAGCACCAGCACGTCGGTGTAGGACAACAGCAGATAGAAGCCTTCGACCAGCAGGATCGGCAGCGAGATCGCAAGCCAGCCGCGGAAATCGTAAGCCCTCGCACCGGGCTCGATATGGCCGCCGAGCCGGCGGTTCAGCACCACCATCTGCCCGATCATGGCAATCCACACCGCGGCAGCGCTGGCGAGCATCGCAAGCGTCGCGCCGAGATGAAAGCCAAGCACGAAGGCGCCTGCGGTGAAGCCGATGATCAGCGACTGCCGCACGATGAATTGCGGCATCAGTCCTAACCGCATCCAGTCATGCGAGCGCGCGATACCGTCCTGGGTGTTGGCGACCACGAAGGCCGGCAGCGTGATGCAGCCGACGTAAAGCGGCAGAACGGCGTTTGCGTCGATCCACGGCGACAGCGTTTTCACGACAACGGCGAGCAGCGCTGAAACCACCGATGACACGACAAAAGTCATCCAGCGGCTGCCGGAGAGGAAGCCGCGCAGCAAAGCGTGTTCGCCGCGGGTGCGGTATTCCGGAATGATTTTCTGGGCCGATGCCGAGATGCCGAAATCCATCATGCTGCCGAGCAGCAGCACCCAGGTCCAGACATAGACATAGACGCCGTAATCCGAGCCGCCCATCCAGCGCGCGAGCAAAATTTGCGAGAGATAGGCCAGTGCCGCACTGACGAGGCGAATGATGAAAATCGTGCCGGCAAGCCGCCTGGTCACGGAGGCTTCGCTGGAACCGCCAAGGGAACTGCCAAGGGAGCCGGCAAGGGAGCCGCCAAGGGAACTACCAAGCATCGATCGCAGTCGCGCGATCACCCCTCGGGGCAGAGCTGTTGCGGGTTGAGTGTCCATCACGGCCAAGTAGGAAATCCTTGGAGCGCGCCGCATCCATGCGCCGGTCATCCCGCCTATCAACTATTCGTTAAGATTCGGTCTCTCGGCTGTCGTCCCGGCGAACGCCGGGACCCATAACCACAGGGCATTGTTGTCTGCCGAAGGTCTCTGCCGATGTATCTTACTACGGCCGCCGCGGCGTATGGGTCCCCGCGTGCGCGGGGACGACGGAGGTTGCTAATTCAATTTGATATTGAACTCGTATGCGCGGTCGCCGCTGACCAGTGTCAGTTTGAGCGCTGCACCTTCGGGATTGGTGCCCGGCGGTATGCCTTCCAGCTCGAAGGCGAAGCGCTTGACCCCGGGCGGGCTGTGTTCGAGCAGTTTCGGAACCGGCAGTCCCCAGTCCGGCGTCGGCCCTTCGACAAACAGGCCGAGCTCCCTGGCGTCGGGGCTGACCACGTCGACCAGAACGGTGGATTTGCCGTCACGCTTGACGTCGCGAATGGTCAGCGGGTTGGGATCGCCGACATTGGCGGGCTTCGGCACGGTGTCCAGCGCCGCGAACAGCGCGCTGTCTTCGGTGCTCGCCACGCTGGCAATGGCGAGTTCGGCATTGGCTTGCACGGGAATGCAGAGTTTCTCGCAGACCGCGTAGTTGATGTCGGCGCGAAGCGTTACCGGCTTGTCGGCGTTTTTTGCCACAATTCGCAACGGCAGCACAATCTGGTTCTGGTAGCCTAGCGAGTAGCCACCGGCGCCGTCGCCGAATTTTGAAGGCGCCGGCCACAGAACGGTCACAGCCTCGATATTTTCCGATTTGGAGAAGTCGAAATGCGGCGGTACGCCGGAATCGCCGGGCGTCCGCCAATAGGTTTTCCACCCCGGCTGAAGCTGAAAGGCGATCCCACCCAGCAGCACCGCGCCGCTGCGCGATCCCGCCAGCAGCCGCACCGCGGAATGGGCGTCCCGTTGCCAAGGCGACGCATCCTGGGCGCGGGCCTCGATTGCAAGGGATGAGGCAAACATTGTTGCGGCGAAGCCGAGTGCGGCGCGCATGGGAACTATGACGGTCATGAGACCGTCTTTACAGGCAAGCGCGGCCGCAAACCATTGAATTGGTTGTGATGTATTTCAAAACGGTGCGCGAAGCTTGATTGACATCACCGGCACCCAATATCAGGATGTATGTTGACATGAGAGTCCTTTCGGATGGACCCTGAAGGCAAAACACCGAGGAATGTTGGCCGCGAAGCCGCCGGCATAGGCGACAATTCGCCCAATCAAGGTTATCTCGACGGTCAGCTGCTGATCGCCATGCCTGTGATGGGAGACCCGCGCTTCGAGCGTTCGGTGATCTATCTCTGCGCGCATTCGTCCGAAGGCGCCATGGGCATCATCGTCAATCGTCCGGCAGGCAGCATCGACTTTCCCGAATTGCTGGTGCAGCTCGACATCATCAAGAAGGCCGACCAGATCAAGCTGCCGGAAACCGCCGAGACCATGAAGGTGCTGAAAGGCGGCCCGGTCGAGACCGGCCGCGGCTTCGTGCTGCATTCGAGCGACTTCTTTATCAAGGATGCGACGCTGAAGATCGACGACGGAATTTGCCTGACCGCAACCGTCGATATTCTCAAGGCGATCGCCAGGGGCGCCGGGCCGAAGCACGCGATCCTGGCGCTTGGCTATGCCGGCTGGGCGCCGGGACAGCTGGAGACCGAAATCCAGGACAATGGCTGGCTGCATTGCGATGCCGATCCGGACCTGATCTTCGGCGGCGACATCGAGGAAAAATACCTGCGGGCGTTGCGCAAGATCGGGATCGACCCGGGCATGCTGTCGAACGAAGCCGGGCATGCGTAGGCGGAATTCCACGCCGACAGTCTGACTCAAATGCTGCGTCGTCCCGGCGAACGCCGGGACCCATAACCACAAATGACTATTTGCAAGTGCGATGGCTGCTCCATCGCGCTTTTTCGACCATCTCGGTTTCACAATTGGGGTCGCGGCGTATGGGTCCCGGCGTTCGCCGGGACGACGAGATTACTCCGCCGCCTGCTGCGCCACCGTAGGCTGAGTTCCCGCCACCGTGGCGCGGCGCATGTCGCGCGGCTGCGACTGGTCGTAGCGGCGGACGCGGTGCATGGTCTGGCGATTGTCCCACATCACGAGGTCATGCAGCGTCCATTTATGGACGTAGACGAATTCCGGTTGCGTAGCGTGTTCGGTGAGGTCGCGCAGCAACAGCCGCGCCTCCGGCACCGACATGCCGACAATAGCGCCGGCATGCGACGACAGGTACAGCGACTTGCGGCCGTGCACCGGATGGGTGCGCACCAGCCGTTGCCGCACCGGCTTGAACATCTGCTTTTCTTCTTCGGTGTAGTCGAGGAACCCGAGCGATCCCCGCGAATACATCAGCGAATGCTCGCAGATCATGTCCTCGATCTCGGCCTTGGTCTCGTCGTCGAGCGCGTCATACGCCGCGCGCATGTCGGCGAATTCGGTATTGCCGCCCTTGGGGTTCACCACGCGCGCCGACAGCAGCGAGAATTTCGCCGGAATGGGGCGGAACGAACTGTCGGAGTGCCACAGGCAGTTGCCGAGATTGAACAGATGGGTGCGGTGATCGCGCGGCAGCGGCTTGCCGTCCTTGCCGAGGTTGGAGACGTCGTTCAGCCCTGAGGTGAGCCGGTAATCCTCCTTCTTGGTGACGGTGCCGCCGCGCGCATTCTCGCGCTCGCCGAAATTCAGCGCAAATGCGAGTTGCTGTTCGTCGGTAATGTTCTGATTTCTGAACAGCAGTACGGCGTATTTATCCATGCCGGCTTCGATATCCCTGGCCTCCTGCGGCGTCAGGGCTTTTCGCAAATCGACGCCGGAGACCTCGCCGAAAAAATGCGGGTGAAGCTGCCGGATCGTGACCGTCATGGCGTTTCTCCTGATCGAGACGAGCGGTTGCTCCACTCCATTTGGGTAAAAAACTACTCCCGGATCATGCGATGTCAACGGGTTGCGATTGCATAGCCGCCCTCAGGCGTTGCGGGCCATCAGGCCGCCGTCCACCGGAATGATCGCGCCAGTCAGGAAGGAGGCGGCGGGCAGGCACAGGCTCAGCGTCATGTGCGCGACCTCCTCGGGGCACCCGTAGCGGCCGAGCGCCGTCCTGCGTTTGGCATAGATCGCCTTGTGCTCGTCGCTGATTCGCGCCGTCATGCCGGTCGCGATTGGCCCCGGACAGATGCAGTTCACGGTGATGCCCTCGCGGCCGAGTTCCACCGCGAGCGAACGCGTCAATCCGACCACGCCGGCCTTCGCCGCGGAATAGGGGCTGTGCAAAGCGGTAGCGCCGAGCGCCTCGGTGGAGGCGATGTTGACGATCCGCGGCGATTTCGATTTGCGCAAATGCGGCAGCGCGGCGCGGATGATGCGCTGATGCGCCGTCAGCATCACGGCAAGCCCCTTGGCCCAGGCTTCGTCGTAGCCGTCATCGTCGATCGCCACGCGTACCGAGATGCCGGCATTGTTGACGACGATATCGAGCCCGCCGAAATGCGCGGCGACGCCGCTGACGACGGTGTTGATGTCGTCGCGGTTGGCGACATCCAGCGTCCAGGCTTTTGCGCTGCCGCCGCTCGCCACAATCGCGTCGGCAACCGCCCGTGCGCCTTCGGCCGAGTAATCCGTGACGGCGACATTGGCGCCTTCGGCGGCGAAAACCCGTGCGGTGGCGCAGCCCATGCCGCTGGCCGCGCCGGTGACGAGAACGGTCAGTCCCTTAACCGACCGGCTGAGCTGTTTGAAATCGGACATATGTTTCTTCTCTGAGATATCAGCTGCTATGCTTTCGGCACAAACCGAATTCGAGGCATTCACGATGAACGAACTGGATTTCAGCGGCAAGCAGGTTCTCGTGGTCGGCGGCTCCAGCGGTATCGGCAACGGGATCGCACAGGCGTTTCGGGCCAAGGGCGCGCGCGTGCATGTCTGCGGCACCCGCGCTTCTGCAGCCGATTATTCGCCGGCCGAGGGATCGCGCCTCAACGGTCTCGATTACGCGCAGCTTGATGTCAGCGATGGCAGGGCGATCGAGAACTTCAAGCCGCCGTTCGACCGGCTCGATGTGCTGGTGCTGGCGCAGGGAGCGGTGATCTACCGGCGCGGCGAATTCGAAATGGCCGGATTTCGCAAAGTGCTCGAAGTCAATCTGATGAGCCTGATGGCCTGCGCCGGTAAATTCCATGCGATGCTGAGCGCAGCTAAAGGCTCGCTCATCATCGTCAGTTCGACCGCCGCCTATCATTCGACCAAGGGCAATCCGGCCTACAATGCCTCGAAGACCGGCGCCGTCGGGCTGACCCGTACGCTCGGCGAAGCCTGGGCCGAGGATGGCATTCGCGTCAACGGTATCGCGCCTGGTCTGGTCGATACCAAGATGACCAAGGTGACGACCGCTAATCCGAAGCGGCTCGAAGGCGCGATCGAGCGGATACCACTGAAGCGGCTGGGAACGCCGGCCGACATGGCGGGCGCGGCGCTGTTTCTGGCCTCGCCGCTTTCTTCCTACATTGTCGGGCAAACGTTGGTGGTCGATGGCGGGCTGATTTTGTAAGGTTTGAGTTCGCGGCCGCGCAGGCAGTATTGCGGCTAGGCAGGTCCTCATCCCTGCGTAACGGCTTCGCCGTTATCGCTGGAGGAGCGGCCACGCAGGCAAGTTTACGCAGCCTGCATGGACTTGGCTGCGTGCCGCGTCTCGAAGGATGAGAAATGTTTGGCCTCATGGTTCGAGACGCGCGAAGACGCGCTCCTCACCATGAGGATCTGTCAGCTTAGCGCGCGAAAACACCCGGTGCCGACGCCGATCGTCCGACATTAGCCGGCGGGCGCGGAACGCCGGGCGCCCGCGGCGGTGGCAGCAGCTGGCGCGGCGCATTTCCAGTTCCGAAGAAGTTCCGCAGCGGCGGTGTGCCCGATTGAAGCGGAAGAGGCTTTTTCGGCTTCGGTGGCGCGGCCGGGGCGGCGATCGTTCCATTCGGAGAAACGGTGGCCACCGGCGTTTCGCCCTTGGCCTGCTCGCGTCCGACCTCGCGGCGCGGCCAGACAAAATCATCGGCGCGGCCGGCGGGTGGCGCGAGCGGCTCGCCCTTGACCAGCGTCCGCGCGGCGAGGGCATCGACCGCGGCCGGGCGGGAGCCGGGGCCGCCGAGCAATTGATCGGTGCCGACGGAGGATGCCACCAGCGGCAGGATCGGTCCGGCAAGCGGCCGCGGCGCCGGCTGACCGGGCAGCGCATTGGCGTCGGGCGTTGCGGGCTCGCTTGGCAGCGTGAACGGCGCGGAACGTGTCGCCAACAGCCGCGTGATCTCGCGCTCGACATAATGGGCGAGCTTGCGCGCGCCGGGCCTGGTGAAATACACGCCGTCCAAGGAACGCAACCGGCGGATCTGGCCTTCGAAGTCCGGGCCCTGCTGCAGGAAGCGGCCGGCTTCGTCGACAAATCCGTCCCAGACATCGACATAGGTGATGCCGGCCTTGCCGGCGGCGTCGCGATACAGCGAATCCAGAAACAGCATGTCCGCCGTCGCCTTGGCGCCGCGCACCGCGGGAAGTCCGACCCAGATCACCGGCACGCCCCTGGATTTCATGACGCCGATCATCTCTTCGATTTTCTTGCTGTAGAGCTCGACCCAGCGTTCCGCGCGAAATTCGTAGAGGCCGTTCGGTGAGCGCGCGCTTTTCTCCGGCGCAATGATCGTCGGGATATCGCCATTGTCGGCATCGTCCGGGGACAATTCGGTATCGGCCGCCTTGTCCTCGGGCTTCGCGGCGGCATCGGTTGCGCCGTCAGGTTTTGCTCCGGATTTTGCGTCCGCGGGCTTGGCATCTGGCTTGGCGCGAGCATCTTTCTTGTCGCCTTTTTTGTCGGATGACTTGGCATCCGATTTATCGGCGGCCGCGTCGCGTATGGCGACGCGGTCGCTGAGCCCGAGCATGACGACGATGGCGTCCGGTTTCTCGGTGGCGAGGATACCTTTTGCCGCGGCGGCCCAGTCGGCCGGTTCACCCTTGGGCTGATATTTGATGAGGCCGGAGATCGTCTTGTGCTTGCGGATCACGCCCATATCCGGCTGATCGGCATAGGCGTCCTCAAGACCGTAGGCGAGCCAGTCCGCCATGCCGTCGCCGAGCACCAGCACGTTGCGCTCCGGCACCGTCTCGCGCTTCTCCGGCGGCGGCGCCTTGGAAAAATTCTCGATCCGCTTGGGCGCCTGCTGCTGGAAAGGTGCGAACAGATCGCCACCGAACCAGCCGCCGCTGCGCGGCTGCGGCCGCGACCATCCGCCGAAATTGAAGAACTGCGCGGATGCCGGGCCGGCGATCCCGACCAACAGCGCAACCGCAACCGCCAGCGCGATCAGCGGGCCGCTTTCGGTAAACACCCGGAAAAAGGATTTTGTCTTTGGCATGCGGCTTTGTCGTAATGGATCGTTCGGCAATCGCTATAATAGCGGAATCGGGCCGCAAGCGGGCAGATTCCACGCCATAAACCGGGCATCCGCCGCCGCCGTCAAGGGCGCGGCCGAAATGTCGTCTACACGGTTACTTTCGGGCCTGAAACCGGTGTTTCATCGCCCCCGGAGCCGCTCCAGCACGCCCGAGGAAGCGAACCCGTCCGCGGGGGTCCCGATCGAAGCCTGGAAGCCGCGCAGGGCCTCGCGCGTCTGTCCGCCGAACTGGCCGTCCGGAACCCCGCGATAGAAGCCGCGCTGGACCAGAAGCTGCTGCAGTTCCAGCCGTTCGGCGCGCGACAATTCCCGTTCCTGCCGCGGCCAGGGCTGCACCAACGGCGCGCCGCCGCGCAGCCGGTCGGCGAAATGGCCGATCGCCAGCGCATAGGCTTCCGCCGGGTTGTATTTCATGATCACCCGGAAATTCTGCAGCATCAGGAAACCCGGCCCTTCGGCGCCGGCGGGCGCCAGCAGATAGGCCTTCTCGGTGGGGTGCGGGAAGGGCTGGCCACCGGGGCGTGTGATGCCGAGATGCTCCCACTGTGCGATCGTCATCGCTTTCGCCCGGTCCGCCAGCATGTAATTGAAGCCCGTGGGCACCACGACCTCGTAGCCCCAGGTCTGGCCGGTCTGCCAGCCGTCTTTCTTCAGGTTGTTGGCGGTGGAGGCGATCAGGTCGGCGGGATCGTCGACCACGTCGCGGCGGCCATCGCCATTGGCGTCTACCGCATAGCGCTTGAAAGCGGTCGGCATGAATTGCGTCGGCCCGAACGCGCCGGCCCAGGAGCCGCGCATCTGCTCGGGGCGCAGATCGCCGCGGTGCAGGATTTCCAGCGCCGAGAGAAATTCATCCCTGAAATATTTCTGGCGGCGGCCGATGCAGGCGAGCGTCGCGGTGGATTGCAAGACGCTGCG
>JBGQCE010000085.1:0-9339 GCA_041495185.1 Bradyrhizobium sp. | reverse complement strand
GCCGCGGCCGCAGGCGGCTCGGCGGCCGCGCCGCCTGGCGCGCCACCACCGCCTCCGACACCGTCGGGCGAAAACAGCGGCTGGCTGGCCGTGCCGGACATCAAAAGCGAACGCAACATGGATCAGTCCTTTTTGTGCTACAAGGCGGTTGCTCGCGGCGGCAATCGAAAATGTCCCTGGTAGCTCCAGGGCGGCCATAGATGGGTGGTTAGCCGAGCGGCCGTTAAATCAGTCCAGGCCTAGCGGCCCGGACTTGGCATTCCCCTGCCGCCGCGAGTACTAGCTTCAGCTTTTCTTTTTCGGTTTGCTCTTGCGCTGGACGGCGGCCTCTTCATCCGCGAGGCGTTGCTGCTCGTCCGCCATCTCTTCGATCGGACTGGGGCCGGGTTTTTCTTGAGCAGGTGCTGCCGTCGCCTCGCGTGCCGCGACCGCGGCTTGCGCACGCGCCATGCGGCTGCGCCGCTCGCGGATCATTTGCAGCAATCGATCCGGACAGTGCGCCTCGAGCATGATGCGCCACCAGCGGCCGGCCTTGGCCAGGCCGTCGCGCTTGGCCATGGCGAGCGCGTCGCCGTCGTCGTGGTAGAGTTCCTGGCCTTCGCAGCAGTAATCCAGGAAGCGCTCCATCATGAAGCGCCCCTGCGGCGTCGACATCAGATTGGTGCAGACCTCGGCGTCCCAGTTGGCGATGCGATCGGCTTCGGCGCTGCGCTTGGCAGCGCCGGAAGCCTCATCGTCGACGGGAAGAAACTCGAGCGCCAAAGGTCAGGCCTGCTGCGGCGCAGGCTCCTCGCCGAGATTACTGGGCGTTGCAGGCTCACTGCGCGCCGGCAGTTTCTCGGGCGCCGGGTCATCGACCGGGTCCGGTTTGGTTTCCACAACGGGCTTATCGTCCTGTGCCGCTGGCGGATCGACCGCGTCGATCAGCGGCGTCAATGCCGGGTGAAGCGGCTCGAGGATCCGCGCCACCGCGATCAGCAATGCTATTTCCGGTCCCATTCTCATTTCCCTTCGTCGTTTGATCCTGCGCGACCGGCGCAATAGACGGCGCCGCCGCAGACGTCTCACTGCATCCGCGCCGTGGCGCCACCCCATCCCGCCGCGACCTTCAGCGGCGAGCAGGCGATCGCCATGTCGTGCGCTTTGTCGCGCATCGCGTCGAACTGATTGGCGTAGCGCGTCCAGCGCAGATCCATGCGCTGGCCGAGCGCGATCTGGCGCGCGCCGGCGCCGGCGTCCTTGAGCCCGGTCAGAATGCGGCTGTTGGCATCCGACCAGCTCATGTCGCCGCCGAACACTTGTTGGCTCTCGCGTTTGTCCTGCGGGCGGTCGAAGCCGGCCTCCTGCACCACCGCCCGGCGCAGCTGATCGAGAAACGCGGCGAGCGCATTCCACAGATCCGGGTTCTTGAAGCGCGCCATGTTGCGGGCGCCATCGGAGGCCTTTTTCAAACCCTCGACGATGCGCTCATAGCTTTCGAATTCGGCCATCACCGAGCCGCGGTGATCCTGCTCGATCGATTCGGTAACCGGCACCTGCGGATCGAATGCGGCGGTGTCGGTGCCAAAGTCCTGACCGACCGCCGCCGAACGGATTTCTGTTTTTTCGTCGCTCATGTCAGCACCACACCAAGCCACCAAAATATTTTAACTCACTGTCATACGTGCTGAGCCGATGTTCCGCAGCGCGCTCCGCCCCCAATCCGATCGCAAACCAATAATCGCCAAAGCGCATGTAGCAGACATCATACCCTTGACCATTCCGCTCGACGCGTGCGGGATATCGCTTTTCCATATCCCGCAGCGAACAGATCTCGAAAAACCGCGCGACCCGTTCCGCGCCCCAGGATGTCCTCTTTCTCGCGCTCATACCACCTGCCCTTGCTGCATCCGATGTAATTGCGGGCCGATGTATTCCACGCACTCGAGCCAGTCAGTCGCAGGTATCAGCCAATCGCCAATTTTTGGCTCGGTCCGCCGCATGCGAAATCCGCGCGCGATTAAACCCGGAAAACAAAACAGATGTTCGGCGACTTCAAGATATAAATCCTCGGTTGCTCTTCCTGGTTCGGTCTCGAATGAGCCAAATTCAATCGGACCGTCGACGCCATCACACAGAAGTTCTGCTCGGAAGGTCTGTACGCCACCCTCGCGGAAACCACATTTACGGCGCAGCAAATTCATCGCCTGGACTTTGGATAGCGTCATTAGGCTGGGCTCGCTCCCGATCCAGGCACCACGCCGCCGGCCGCGCCGCCGCCGCCGCCGAGCGCGCCCAGCATCATCTGCGCGGCGTTCTGCCCGCCGCCGACGTCGACCGAGCCGAAGCTCTTGGCGGCATCCGCCATCGCCGGCAATGTCGTGGTCGCGGTCTGCTCGGCCTTGGCCTGCTGGGCTGCCTGCGCGCGCATCTTGCGGATCTTCCCGATGGTGTCCTTGTCGTTGACGGCTTTGTGCGACACGGAAAGATCGTCGGCGTAATCGATCAGCATTTCATCCCAGTTAACGACGTCGACCGCCTCGTTGTGCACTCCGGCGACCTTCTCCACCATCTCGACAAAGCGCTCGGTCGAGGCGGTGCGCGCGGCCTTCTGCGCCACGTAGAGCATGCCGATATATTCGATCTGCATCGGCACGCCGATCAGCGAGCGCGGCATCGGCGGAATGAGCCGCTTGCGCATCATGATCGAGAGCACGCGCTTCAAGGCCAGCGAGCCGCCTTCGTTCTGCACGCGGTCGATCACCGGGCCCAATACAGTGAGCTTTTCCTGCTGGCGCTGCGCCACCTCGTAGGCGGTCATGTCCTTGGTCGCCTGCGCGATCATCAGAAACAGGTCGTGGTAGTAGCCGGCCTTGATGCGGGCCTGGATCTCCTTGATGTCTTCGGTGATGCCGGGCAGCCCTTGCGGGTCGACCTTGATGATCGGCTGGATGCCCTTGCTCGGATCGTTGGTGTAATTGAGATGGCCGGGCAGCATCGAGCTCGGCTGGTTCTTGAGCTCCATCGGCGCATTAAGCGGCGGCCGCACCACCTTCTCGAGCAGCTCGGCCTTGCGCCGGGTTTCCTGCTGCAGCTGCATGACGTCGCCAAGCGAGATCATGCCGGGCGAGGATGTGCCGTAGGGATCGTTGCCGTTGACCGCCCAGCGCGGCGCGATGAAGGGTAGATCCTTAAAACCGCGGCGTGAGAGCGGGCCATCGGAAGCGCGGCCCCAGACCCAGAAACATTCGCGGTAGGTAAAGCCGCCTTTCACCACGCCGACCGGGCCCGGGTCGCCTTCGCGCTCGATTGGGAAATTCGGCTCGATGGTGTGCGCGATGATGAATTCGCGCTCGAGCGAGGCGCCCTTTTGCTCCCACAGCGTCTGCACGTCCGCCGGACAGGCGGCGAGGCCGAATTCCTCGACCATTTGCGAGACGGTCAGCACGTAAAGCCGGCTGAGGCCTTCGGGGCGGAACTTCGAACCGATAATGATGAAATACTCGCCCACCACCGGGCAGAGGCAGTTGATGATGTCTTCGTCGTCTTCGTAGATCAGCATCGGCCCGGTGGCGAAGGTTACCAGGTCGCGGAACATCTGCGTAGCCGCGTCGTAGAAATTTGATTCGGCGAGGATCGTATAGACGCGGTCCTCGAGCTCTTCGTACCAAAGCTGTCCGGCGCGATCCAATTCGAAGTTGCGGATGCCGGGCTTGAACTTGAACCAGGGCCGCGAGGAGCTCATCAGCCCCTCTTTCATGCCGGCGGCGCAGATATCGCGCGCGTAGGTCGCGGTCGGATCGACGATCGCCTGGTTGATCGGCAGCCCGCGCACCATCGCGTTGGGTACCGGCTGGTCGACGCCGCCTTGGCTCAGCCACAGGCTGCGGCGCGGATCGACATATTCCGAGATCAAGACCCAGTGTTGCAGGAACGAAAACCGCCAGGCGCGCTGCATCATCAGGCGCGCTTCGTAATGCGTCCTCTCGCGATTCCATTCCTCGGACGCCATGCGTCGATCGGACCGCGGCGGCGGCGCGCGCGCGGCTTCCATCGCCAGCAAGAAGGGCGACGCCCGCTCGTAGCGCGCGACGGCTCCCACCGAGACGGCCACGAATTAGGTCCCGAGCAACTGCTGTTTGGCGGCCGGGCCTGGTGCCGCGCCTTGCGGGCTGGTGAACAGGCTGTTTTCAAAGCCGGCGCCGGCGGCCGCTTTCATCCGGCGCGCGGCGCCGCCAGCCGCGTTTTGCACATTGCTGCTCGCATAGGTCGGCGGGTTGGCCGCCGGGGGCGGCGGTGGTGGGGGTGGCGGCATCGTAGCGCTCGGCATCATAAAACCCATGGCGATCACCAGAACAAAAGCGCGAGACCACTCACTACGCCGAGCGCGACCGAAAGGAACACCAGCCGGATGCCCCATGAGTGCAGCGCATCGCCGAGGCTCGTGCTGGAAAAATGACAGACGTAACTGAGATAGGTGATGCCGAGCGCTGCGAGTGCGAGCTTCCATGCTGCGCCATTCCGGATCACCAGGCCGGCGATCATACAGCCGCCGAGATAAAGCGCGCTGTTGAGCAGCACGCCGATCGCCATGACCAATTTGAAGGTTTCCCGGCTCATTCCGCCGGATCCTTGGTGCCGAGTTCCAAAGGCGACATAGGCCGCGCCGGCGGGCGCTGCGCCGCCGGCATGACCGGGTGCTGGCGCTTGAGCTGCACCACGCCGGCGCCGACGAAAAAGGCTTCCCAGCCTTCGAGGCCAAGCCGGTTGAGCTCGGTGGAAAATTCATCGATCCCCGGTGCCACGTTGTGCCGGCCGTCCGCATGGGCAAACGTCAATGTGCGGTATTCCCAGCGGCACCAATGGCTCATCGCCTCACCTCGCAAGGATCGTATTCTACCGCGTTCGACTTCGCGGCGGCGGCAAGCGCGTCGCGGTAGACATAGGCCAGGCCCACATGATTGAGCGCGCGCAGCTCGGCGACCGCGGCGCGCGGATCGATGCGCCGCGAATTCGTCACGAATTCGATCATCAGCTTGCGCGCGCTGTCGTCGCGATAGGCGTCGAATGCGCTGAGTGCCGTCATCTCTTGTAGAGGCCGGCGAACGGGTCGTAATCGACCTGGTGTCTTGGCCGATGCGAGAGCTGCGGCGTGTGATCGCTCGGCGCCACTGGATGCGCGAAGGTCAACGCCAGGGCGTCGCCGTCGTCGGGCGAGGCCAGCCCGCGCGCCTTCATGTCCTTCTTGCGCTCGAGCAGGATGGCGTCGCGGCCTGCGCGCAGCTTGTAGCCGTATTCGAGCGCGGTCAGGTTGACCTTGAGTTCCGGGTCATCGTCGATCATCCCGTGCGCCAGCCATTCGCGCAGCTTGCCGTACATTTCGGCGCGCTTGTTGTAATAGGCGGCCATCTGGTCGCCGCTGTCCGACTCGGCGCCGAAATCGATGCCGAACACCGGCATCTGCAACTGGCGGCAGCGGTCAACGACGCCGAGCCCCATATTGCCTTGATCGATGAAGATCGCGTCCGGGCGATGCTTCTCGTTCGCCTCCGCGATGCGCGCGGCGATTTGCATCATGTCGAGCCCGCGGTATTTCTGCGGCGGAATGGTGCGCGCGTCGCGACCGCGGCGGAAGCGGATCACCGTCTGATCGTCGCCGTAAGCCGCGATGTCGACGCCGATCACTAGCGGGTCATAGATGGTGACCGGCGGGTCGCGGTCGGCGGCGGCGGCGCCTTCGACCAGGTCGGTGGCGATGAACTGCGTCGACGACGCGTTAGGGAACTGCGAGAGGACGTTGACGCGGACGAAATCGTGATCGATGCCGTAAAACGCGATCCACTCGGCGATCTGCTCCTGGTTCGCCATCCGCGCTTTGCGGGTGTCGATATTGAATGTTTTCCAGAGAGCATGGCGTCGCCCGCCGGCGAAGCATTCGCGAAAATACCCGGTGGCGCGCGTCGGATTGCCGAGAATGAGCCAGATGCGCTCGGTATCTTCGTCGGACAAAAAGCCTTCTTCGGCGCTCAGCACGATGTCGGGGGTTGCCGAGGTTTCGTCGTTGATCGTGACGATGCGCTTGCCGGCGTTGTGGAAGCCGCGAATCGTCTCCGGGTTGGCCTTCTCCCAGGTGAAGGCGTCGAAGGCCCAGTTCTGCCGGTGCTTGGGATCGATCGAGACGAGCGAGCGCGCCTGAAACTCGAACCAGCTCGAGAACAGCGACAGGCCGTGCCACTTGGCAAGCTCCGGCCAGGTCGTGGTCGAGAGCTGCCGGCCGGTGTTGGCGGTGACGCGGCCGCGGCAATCGGGGAATGTCGTCATCGCCCAATCGGCGACGATAGCTGCGAGTGCCGTCTTACCCGGGCCGACGCCACCGGCGATGGCGATACGTAGCGGCTTTTTCGGGCTGAGGTTGTCGCGGATGTATTTGAGGACGTCGACTTGCCAGGTGTCGAGACCATCCCATTTTTCGAGCGGACCGCCCTTCTCGCCCCACGGATAAGCCAGCTGCGCATAACGCAGCGGATCGCGTTTGCAGGACGCGGCGGCGGCGAACAGACGTTCCTGCAGATCCTCAGCGGCGGCGGATTTCGCCAAGCAAGGCCTCGAATTGCTCGCCGAGTTCGATCGCCTGGTCGCTCATCACCGCCGCGCGATAGCGGCAGGGCGGTGGGACCGCGCGATTCTGCGCGATCTCATCGAGCCGCAAGGAAAGCTGCGCGAGATCCTTCGCCCGCTCGATGATCGCATCGCAGGTGAGACTCATCGCGAGCGCGTCCCGGCGACGCCGAAGTGCCGCATGTTGTCGCGCTGCACGTTGCCGGGGCCATCGCCGTAATTGTTGCCGCCGATCACGCCGTCGTTGATGCCGATGGCGCGCGTGCGCGAGCCGGGACCATCCAACGCCACCATCCCGCGACCGCGGTGATTGAGCTGCGTGCGATAGCCGCGCTGGGGAACGCGCGCGGACCTGACCGGCAGATTATCCACCAGCGGATTCGGCTGCTCCAACCCGGCGAGCGCCACCATTTCGTCAAGGATGCTTGGCGCCGCCTTCAGTAACTCGTCGAGCGCGCCTGGCTCGCCGCCGTCGGCATCGGCCGGGATATCCATTTCCTCGACCGGCAGCGGCTCGGCCTCTTCGACCGCTAGAGGTTCAACAGCACCATCACGATCCCCAGAGCGCTGACCGCCATTCCCGCCATGCAACAGCAGGTTAGCAACAGCGCTTCTGTTTCCGTCAGGCTCACCTCGTCCATGTTGCTCTCCACCGTTTGCATCCCGGTAGATTAGCATCCTCACATAGGCCGCGTCGTCAAGCCCGAGCGCGCTGGCCTTTGCGTGCACCCTTTGCCGCATGTCCGGCTCGAGGCGGGTGACGATCCGATCCGACTTTGCCATGTTTTTTCCCATCCGTGCGCAACAGCGCCGCGGCCAGCCGATCGGCGACGCCGCCGAATTCGCGCAGGTGCCGCTCGGTGAACAGCGCGTGATGCTTGCCGAGCAGGTCGAGCGCGCCACGCTTGTCGGCCAGGCGGAATTTGATGCGCTTGACGTCGCGCGCATCATCGCCGCGGCCATCGGTGAAGTCTTCGGTGGTCACCTCGACCAGCGCTTCGGCTTTCGCGCGCGTGATCTCGCTAAAATCAATCGCAGGATCGCCGTCTTTCGTGATGCGCATGAAGTCGAGCACGTTGCCGCGCCCTAGCGTAGTGAGCCGCTCGAGTACTTCGGTGGCGCTCATCACGGCACTCGTCGCCGCTGCCTCGTGCGTCTCCGCGACGCGCGCCGCGAACTCCACATTATTCAGCAAACGGCTGAATGCCGTCTCCGCCGCGTGTTGCGACGATTTCGGATAGACCTTCTTGTACGCGCGCCAGCCGATCTTTTCCGGATCGGCGAGATAGGCGAGCGCGACCGCTTCGTGCTTCGCGTTCTTGAGCACAGCCATCAAAGAAAATCCTTGCCGGCGTGATCGCGGAACGCGCGCGCGCGCCGATCGTAGCCTTTGAGCGTTTCGATACGCTTGTGGCCGGTGATATCCATCACCTTGAACAGATCGGCGCCGTGCTCGAGTGCGCTGGTGACGAAGCCGGCGCGCAGCGAATGTCCGGAGAATATTTTTGGATCGAGCCCCGCGCGCGCGGCGTAGCGTTTGACGATTTCAGCAACGCTGCGGTCGCTCAGCGCCTTTTTCCCGATGCGATCGCCCTTGGCGATCGGCCGAAAGATAGGTCCCGCGGTGATATTCGCGGCTTTGAGCCAGGCTTCGAGCGCGTCCACAGGTTTCAGCATTTGGCCGCGCGGGATGGCGATCGTTTCGCCCTCGCCTTCCTGGTCGGTCTTCGAGCGGCGCACGTGCACCAGCGCGCCTGCTGCGAAGATCTCGACGTCGTCGACATGCAAGGCAACAAGCTCGGAGCGGCGCCGCGCCGCGGCGAATCCGATCAACAGCAGCGCGCGGTCGCGCACGCCCGTAAGGGAGTCTCGCGGGATCTGCTCGAGCATGGCCGTAATCGCGGGCGCCGTCGCGGGAGCTTTTTTAGTGACCGCGGTGCCGATGCGCCGGCGTATCCCGCGCAGCACTGTGCGCACCGCCTCATTGATCGGCGGCTCTAAGCCCTTGAGTTTATGGGCATATCCGATAGCCGCCAGGCGGCGCCCGATGGTCGATGCCGAGCGGTGCTGGTCCGCGAGATAAGCCAGATAGGCGCACACTGCGGGAACGGAAGCGGGTAGCGGCACTTGGCCGACAGCATCACACCAGCGCGAAAAGTGCCGCCAATCGGCTCGGTATGCGAGCCGGGTGTTGGGTGATTTCTCGGCCTGGGCATAGTCGGCGGCCGAGGCGAGCTGGTCGGAGAGCTGTGGGACACCTGTCGTACGCGGGGCCGGAAGCGGCGCCATGGTTGCCTCCGGGAAGGATCATTATCGGAAGTAAAAGCTATCTGATGATCGGCTTGCCGACCCAGTCGGGGCCGATGGGAACCGGTGGCGCCCAGCCGGGTGCCGGCACGCCGATCCAGGCGGGACCGCTGTAGCGCGGGATCTTGTAGGGGCGCGGCACGCGGGGCTTGCGCCGGTATATCCCGCGCGGAATCCCGCGCGCGGTGAATTCCTGGTAATATCTTTGCGCCGTCGTGGCTGTGACGCAGGCATTGTCCGCGGCCCAGTTCGGTGCAAGGCCCTGGCGAAAACCGCGCTCGAGCTCGGCAACCTGCTCCGGCAGAATCGTCATGCCGATCGCCTCGCAAGCCATAGGGAATTTTTGTGTGAGCGCGGCCATCCGCCGTGGGCGGTGGGTGGTGAGCGCGTGGCTCACAAGGTGGCTGCTTTTTCCAAAGACGAAAGCGGCCTGTG
>JBGQCE010000084.1:0-9355 GCA_041495185.1 Bradyrhizobium sp. | reverse complement strand
GATTTCGAAAACGATCTCCCGCGAACGCCCGAGAACGAGGCAATTCTCGCGCGGCTGCTGGCGACCCTCGCGCGGCGTGAAGGTTTGAATGCGCTGGATCGCGATGCAGTGGCCCTCGTGCTTGAACATGCGGCACGCTCGGCTGAACATTCCAGCAAGCTTTCACTGGTCGTAGAGCAGCTGCGGGAGATTATGATCGAGGCGGATTTTTGCGCCAGAGAAGCAAACCGCAGCGTGATCACGCGTGCCGACGTGGATAGCGCCTTGGCGGCCCGCATCCGGCGCGCCGCCCGCCTGCGAGACCGGACACAGGAAGCCATCCTCGAAAAGGTGGCGCTGATCGACACCGTGGGAACGCATGTCGGCCAGATCAATGGCCTGAGCGTCACCGAACTCGGCGGATTTTCCTTCGGGCGACCGACCCGCATCACCTGCCAGGCGAGACCCGGCAGCGGAAAGGTCGTTGATATCGAGCGCGAAGTCGAACTCGGCGGGCCGCTTCACTCCAAGGGCGTCCTGATTCTTTCCGGGTTCCTCGCAGGGCGATACGCGCTCGATACCCCGATGTCGCTTTTCGCCAGTTTGGTGTTTGAGCAGTCCTATGGCGGCGTCGAGGGAGACAGCGCGTCGTCGGCCGAACTCTATGCCCTCCTGTCGGCCCTCGCAGACGTCCCGCTGCGGCAGGACCTTGCGGTGACCGGATCGGTGAACCAGCATGGCGAAATTCAAGCCATCGGCGGCGTCAACGAGAAGATCGAAGGCTTCTTCGACATTTGCGAGAAGCGCGGCCTGACTGGCACGCAAGGCGTCCTGATCCCGCAAGCGAATGTCCAGCATCTGATGCTGCGCAAGGATGTGACCGAGGCTTGCGCTGCCGGCCGCTTTGCCGTCTACCCAATCGCCACTCTCAATGAAGGGATTGCGCTCTTGACCGGGCTTTCCGCCGGCGTGCGCCAGGAAGACGGGACTTATCCGCTCCATAGCATCAATCGGCGAGTCGAAGACCGGCTGCGGGCCTTCGCCAGCATCCGAAGGAATTTCACCAGTCAGAGCAGCGGCGGCGGAATACCCGGCAATTAGCCATGTCGAAGGAACCTCACAGTTTCAAGCGGCTCGTGCTGGGACTTCAGCCGAGCGCGCACGACCGCACGATGCAGCTGGCCGTCGAACTTGCCAACTTGCTGCATCTCGATCTGCTTGGGCTGTTCCTGGAAGACACCAGCCTGCGTGACCTGGCAAGCATCCCCTTCTCGCGCGAATTCAGGCCGCTCGGCGGCGGCTGGCATGCGCTCGATCTCGATCGGCTGTCGCACGACCTCGAACTTGCCGCCCGCAGCATCGAACGAAAGTTTATGGGCGCGGCAAAGCACCTCCCCACTGGATGCCAATTCGAGGTCGCTCGGGGACCGATGGCCGAAACTTTCGCCTCGGTCTCGCGAAGCGACGACATCGTCATGATTGTCGAGCCCCAGAGCCCGGCCGAGCGGGCCACTCAGCAATTCTCATGGCTATTGGAAGCAGCCTTCCAGTCAGCCGCCGCCGTCATGCTCGTCCCGCCGCACATCGCCCGAACAAAGGGCGCTGTTGTCGCAATCGCGACATCGCCCGACGACCCAAGCATTGAAGCGGCTGCCGCTATCGCATTGGCGGCGAAGGAAGAGCTGGTTATCGTCGAAGCCGACGGCCACAATGCTGACGACCCGCGCGTCCGTAAGCTCGCCGCCAACACCGGCCTTACCATTAAACGTGTTGCTGAAGCCCGCCTCGGACTAGCCGATCCGACGGCCTGCGCGATGGCTTTCCGCCAGATTCAGGAGCGGCTGATTGTCATGACCCGCGGCGCCTTCGCGGATGGAGCGGCCTCGGCGATCGCCGCGGCGCGGCGGGTTCCAGTGCTGGTCGTCGAACCCATGGGAATGGTGGCGGATGAAGTCGTTGTGCGGCCGACCGCAGTGTATTGATCCTGCTGCAGCGAAAAATGTAAGCGTGATTAATGCCGTACTTGTTGCGAGCGCCTAAAGACCCCGCGTGCCCGTAGAAAATTCTGGATTTGTGCCAAGCAGCCGCGATGCAAGAACCTTATAGCCGCTCCCGCCGGGAGGGGGTGATTGCATCAGTTCGACCGAATCGACGCGTTGCGTAAGCGCAAGATCTCGATCGATCGGATATTTTCGGGCGATGGTGGCTCCATTGCCGCGAAGCCGGGCGAGCGTGACATGAGGCCGAAACGGCCGGTCGTCCGTTTGCCCAAACGTGAGAAGAAGCATCGCGCGCAGTTGCGCAAGATCGGGCCCGGCCGCGCATTCCGCCCACAGAAACCGCGGACGTCTGGGCTCCGGACCGTATCCGACATGCCGAAATTCCAGAGTAAGGCCGTCAAACCTGTCGGCCACGCGACGAAGCTTCTCGACCGCATCCGGTATTGAAAACTCGTTCCACGGCGGCACCAGCGTGAGATGAATGTCGGCAGGAGCGATGAGGCGAACCGGAAATCGCTCCAGTTCGCGCGCCATCTGCGCGAGCTCGTCGGCGATCTCAGGCGCAATCGTGAGAGCGACAAAAACGCGTGCCGGCCGCGGACCGCCTGGGCTTGCAGTTAAGCCGCCAATTTCGTCCGGTCCGTTTCCCGATGCCATAGGGACGCCCTGCCAAATCTGTCGCTTATGAGGACCGATTGACCGGTCTCGGCGCTGGCTGAAACAGCAACAATACCATCGCCGCCACCGCGATCAGACCACTGAAGCCAAATGCCAATTCTGGGCCGCCAGCCATCCATAGCGCGCCGGCTGCAGAACTCGCGACGAAGGTCGCGACGCCAACCGCCAGGTCGTAGATCCCGAACGCTGTCCCGCGCAGCTCCCTTGGCGCCGCGTCCCCAACAGATGCCAACAGCAGACCCTGCGTCACCGCCATCTGCAGGCCCCAAAGTGCGGCTCCGGCGACGCTCATCCAGCCGACCTGTGCAACCGCCAAGACGATGTCCGCACTGACAAGGATGGTAGCGCCGATCCCGAGTTGCAGCCGGCGGTCCATGTGATCTGCGAGAATGCCGAACGGATAAGCCGCCACAGCGTACACCAAATGCATGAGAACCAGCATGATCGGTACGAATGCAGCGTCGATGCCGACATGGTGGGCCTTCAGCACCAGAAACGCATGGCTGAAACGCGCCAGCGACAACAGGCTCGCGATTGCAACCGCCCACCAGAACGGACCCCCAAGGTTAGCAAATTCAGCCCTTCGCGGCATTCGAAAGGGCTTGGCAGGAAAGTTGCGTACTGGTTCCTTCAGGCCAAAAAGCACGACAGCGATGGCCATGAAGGCGGGGATCACGGCAATCCAGAACACCAGTTGGAAATTATCGCCGCTCAGCTTCATCAGGGTGATCGCGGCGAGCGGCCCGATGACAAAACCAGTGGTATAGAATGCGAGTCGCAGGCCAAAACCCGACCCTCGGACTTTCGTGGGCGTCACATCGGTCAGAAAGGCGTCCCGCGGAGCATCGCGCATACCTTTGCCCCCGCGATCGATGACGCGGGCCACAAGGACAGTGAACACATCGCCGGCAAGCGGGAACATCACCTTGTTGATGGCCGACACGGCATAGCCTAGCAGAACCAGCGGCTTGCGTCGGCTCATCCGATCGCTGGCAAACCCGGAGATGATTTTCACAAACGAGGTCATCGCCTCGGCAGTGCCTTCGATAAGGCCGACCGAGGCCACTGTGGCGCCCAGGACCCGCACCAGGAACACCGGCAAAAGCCCATAGACCATCGCAGAAGAGGTGGCCGTGAGCAGACTGATGATCCCGAGCACTACAATGTGGCGGGGTAGCCGCCGCGGCATTGGCCCGTCGAAATCTGGAGCTTCCGTACGCTCAGCGGTCATCGCTTGCATGGCCCAATCTGAGTTGCTTCGCCCACGGACAAGTTAGGTCAAGAAAACATTCCTGAGGGCCTTCAGACGTCGAGGGTTAATCATTAAGCCTCGCCGGGGCCAGTGCACGGTTGATCTTGATCAAGACCGCCGATGCTCAATCTGGTCATTTGGTCGGCAAAGGGTGGGGCGATAAACGGAGCCGCTTGGCTCAGGAGGCATCGATGCCAAAATCCAATTCCGGCGGGACCACGTTGGCGACACGCAATGACATCAAGGGCGTCTTGGGCGAAATTGATCCTGCGGAGATGCTGGCGATCATGTCACTGCGACCGACGATCGCGGACATCGAAGAAGCATCGGTGTGGCTCGAAGGCGATCCCGATGTGTTCGGCGCCGGTGACGCCGTACAAGGCGTGGCGTCAGAAATTATCGCGATCCTTACAGAGAATGAAGAAGAGGAACCGCCGCGCGCTGGCTAGGTGCGCGCCACGGACCTTGATCGCATTTCGAGGCGATGGTGATCGAGGATCTCCGCCGCGGCATTTGCTCGTCGAAAACCTCTCCTCGGAGCTTTTCGTTAGAAATGACTGAACGAGGGTCGTGCGAAACGGAGCATCTTGCGTTTCCGATCAAGAAAGCGGGCAGTCCCCTCGCCCACCACTACCTTACCGATTTCGGTCACCGCGACATGCGCCGCTGACGCGGCTTCCTGAAATGCTTCAACCGCGTCAGCCGGTAGAGTCGCAATAACTTCGTAGTCGTCACCGCCCGTGAGGATGGTCTCAACCAAAGCCGGTTCCTTGGCGCGAGCTGCGCGGGCTGCATCCGATAAGGGCACACTCTCGACGTTGATCTCCGCCGTAACGCCTGAAGCTCGGCAGAGTTTGGCGAGATCGCCGACAAGGCCATCGGAGACATCCATCGCCGCGGTTGCATACGTGCGAAGTGCCTCGACAATCGCGTTACGCGGCTGGGGAAGAAGATAGCGGGCTTTCAAGTAATCCTGATGACCGCGATTGAGGTTCCATCGTTTGGCTGTTGTGGGATCTCGCCGCACAAGAAGGCCTAGCGCGGCGTCACCGATCGTCCCGGTCACAACCACCCGATCCCCGGGCTTGGCACCACTGCGCCGGATCATCTTGCCATGGAAGACTGCGCCGAGGGCTGCGATTGAAATCGTGATTGGGCCGGGCGTTCGGTCAGTGTCGCCCCCGAGCAGGGGGAACCCAAATAATTCCGCATCTTCGCCAAGGCCACGCGCGAACGGCTCAAGCCACGCCGGGCCAATCGCCTGTGGCAGCGCAAGCGCAAGCAGAAATCCGATTGGGCGGGCCCCTTTGGCGGCGAGATCCGAAAGGTTTACGCGCAACGCTTTCTTTGCCACTGCATCCGCAGGGTCGTCTGGGAAAAAATGTACGCCGCCGATGAGGCCATCGGTCTTGAGCACGAGATCACAGCCCGCGGGCGGCACTAGTGCAGCAGCGTCATCGATAAGTCCAAAGGCTCCGGGATGCTTGGCCAGCGGGCGGAAGTAGCGCGCGATCAGGCGTTCCTCGCCTGACAACTCTGCTGCCGTTGCTTTGCTCATCGCGACCGTCCCTTCACTCTTGGTACACGTCACAGCCCGACGGCCGTGCACCGGTGAAAACGTGACCTGCTCGCGCGCTGTGGATACGGCTGCCCCCAACAGACTACTCACGCCGCTCGCCAGAGAGCAGCAACAAAAAATTATGATCTTCGCACGACTTGGGCGGCTTGACGCACATCAAACCACGCCATATGCGCCAGAGTAGATTGGAACAATATAGATCGAATCCTTTCACTCGGAAGCCGGGTCAAAAATTCCCTTTCGAACGGAGAGCGTTATGAGCACATCAGGCGTCGCCGTCCTGGATCACACCGTTCAGGAGACCAACGTTTGGCTCCGGATAGTCGCTGAGCAGCTGCACTTTGAGGATCGCCACCACGCCTACATCGCGCTGCGAGCCGTGTTGCATGCGTTGCGCGACCGGTTGCCCCCGGAGGTCGCGGTGCATCTCGGCGCTCAGCTTCCGACGCTAGTGCGCGGCGTCTACTATGAAGGCTGGCATATGGCCGGAAAGCCGATGAAAGATCGCAGCGTCCAGGAATTTGCTGACCACGTTTTGAAAGAGTTGCCGCCACAATTTCCGATGGATCCGCTGACCGTCGCCCGCGGCGTGTTCGAGACCCTCTGGGAGAAGCTCGATCCGGGCGAGTTTGCAAAGCTCATGGACCACTTGCCGGCTTCGCTCAGAACTTTGCGGCCCTAGATTGCCCAACCAAGTTGACTCGGCCATTTCTGCGCAACACGGGGGGATGAAACGATATTGATCCTGGTCAAACGACGCTGGGGAGGCAATGGATATTAGTTAACGATGCACCTTGTGTCTGACAGGCAATCCCCACCCGCCACCGCCCTCGAAATGGGGAGTCGGCAGCGCGAAATTTCCGTTTCGGAGTTCTTTCTCAAGAACCGTCACCTGCTCGGTTTTGATACCCCCGCCAAGGCCTTGGTCACTGCTGTCAAAGAGGCCGTGGACAATGCGCTCGATGCTTGCGAGGAAGCCGGGATACTCCCCGACATCAGGGTGGAGGTACGCGATCGCTACGGCAAGTCACGGGTCGTCGTGGAGGATAACGGCCCGGGAATTGTCGAGAGCCAGATCGCCCGCATTTTCGGCAAGCTGCTCTATGGCTCGAAATTCCACAAGCTCAGCCAGTCACGCGGCCAGCAGGGGATGGGGATCTCGGCTGCGGGAATGTACGGACAACTCACCGTCGGCAAGCCGCTGCATATCATCAGCCGCATCAAGGGCGATAAGCTTGCCTCGGAAATGTATGTGTCGGTTGATACCGCCAAGAACCAGCCGGACATTCACAGGAAGAAGCGGCTGAAGTGGGACCGTCCGCACGGGACACGCGTCGAGATGGAGATGGAAGGCCACTATCAGAAGGGGCCGCACTCGGTCGAAGTTTATCTGAAGCAGACGGCCATCGCCAATCCGCATCTTTCCATCACCTATAAGGACCCGCAGGGGGAAGAGCTCCGTTTCGCCCGCAGCACCAGGAAACTCCCGCCTCGACCGATAGAGATAAAACCCCATCCTTACGGCATCGAGCTCGGCCGGCTTATTCAGATGTTGAACAACACCGCAAGCCGCACGCTGCTGCGGTTTCTGGTGGACGAGTTCTCCTGCGTGGGGAGGAAGACGGCGCTCAACATCATTGAGCTCGCCGGCAAACTGTCAGACAGGAAGTTGAGCGATCGCTCTCATCCGAAGCATATCGCTCATGTGCAGGCGGCCGCACTGCACAAGGCACTTCAAAAAACGCGCATCCTGGCGCCGCGGACGGATTGCATCGTCCCGATCGGCGAGAAGCAGCTGCTGGACGGGCTGCACAAGGAGCTGGAGGCGGATTTCTTTACCGTCACCACCCGGCCAGCCGCCGCCTACCGGGGCAACCCGTTCCAGGTAGAAGTCGCTATCGCCTATGGCCGCCCCGGCGGGGCCGGCGTTGAAGTCGACAAAAGCGGCCGCATGCGCAAGAAGGAAGTGCTGGAAGCGCGTGCCGCCGAACACCTGATAGCGCAGAAGGATGAGCCCGCTCGTCTGCTGCGTTTCGCGAACCGGGTACCGCTGCTCTACCAGCAGTCCAGCTGTGCGATCACCAAGGCCGTCATCCAGACGAACTGGCGGGGCTATGGCCTGCACCAATCGAAAGGCGCTTTACCGGTCGCGCCGATGGCGATCCTCGTCCATGTCGCGTCCGTTTGGGTGCCCTACACCTCCGAGTCCAAGGAGGCCATCGAGCCCTATCCGGAAATCCTCAAGGAGATCAAATTGGGGCTGCAAGAATGCGCACGCAAGCTCGCGCATTACCTGCGCCACGAGACGCAACTTCACCAGGAATATGACAGGCGATCCTATATCGAGAAATATCTGCCGCATATTGGCGTCGCCCTGCAGGACATCCTCGCTCTCAGTAATGATGAACGCGACTCCACCGTGAGGAAGCTCGACGACGTGCTTCACAAGAGCCGCACGACGCAAAGGCCCGAGCCATGAAAAAGACCAGCTCCGATGCCACGCGCAGCGATCTGGATAACAAGACCATCACGCTGATCGAATCGATTGCCGGGCAGGTCCGCACAAGCATCGCGGACGGAAAGCTGCCGGACATCAGGCTTCCGGTCCGCAGTCTTGACAATGTCACGTATGATGAAGCGAAGGGCTATTTCGAGCTTGGCGATGCGCGCAAGGTGCGCTCGCTGACGGTGAGCACCGCGCGGTCGTTCGCGCAGACCCTGCGTTTGATGGCGACCTCCCGCGCGATGGTCGAGCACGACGACTTCGCTACCAAGCGCGAGGTCTATTACATCAGCAAGAACTGGGGGGATTGCCGCTTCGACGAACAGGCCGAATCGGACGCCATCATGGACGACATCGAGGCGATGGCGTCGATGCACGGGCTGTCGCGGGAACAGCTACGCTTCTACCCGGAATCCCACGGCGGCTCGGTCGCGGGTCGATTAACCGTGGTTGACAGAAATCCCGCGACGGGAGAAGCCATCGAGATCGACTGCGCTAACCTGGGTAGCGGGGCCTACAGCATCCCGCGTTCGGTCGAACATCTGACTTTCCGCACCGACGCACGATTCGTGCTCGCCATCGAAACCGGCGGCATGTTCCAGCGCCTCAATAATCACCGGTTTTGGGAAACAGCGCGATGCATCATCGTCGAGATGGGCGGGGTCCCGACCCGCGCCACACGGCGTTTCATTCGTCTGCTTTCCGACAAGCAGAACTTGCCGGTCTACTGCTTCGTCGATTGCGACCCCTACGGCTTTGCCAATATTTACCGCACGCTCAAGGTCGGCTCAGGCAATGCGGCTCACATCAACCGCTTCCTGTGCGTGCCACGGGCGCGTTTCCTGGGCGTCACCCCACAGGATATCGTCGACTTCGGTCTTGAGGACGCGACCCACCCGCTGACAACGACCGACATCAAGCGCGCTCAAGACGCACTCCAGAACGATCCATTCATTAAGGCTCATCCCGAGTGGATCGCCGCGATCAAGCAATTGCTTCAAATGGGCGTTCGCGCCGAGCAGCAGGCGTTGGCCAAATGGGGCCTGAACTACGTCATCGACGATTATCTGCCAAAGAAGCTCGCCAACGCGACCGGCTTCCTGCCATAGAGGCCGCGGATACTTGAAGACCAATGCCGACTTCGCACGGCACTCGATTTAGGCCAGAGGCGAAGTTCAACCCCAATGCCAGGGTGCGCAATCTTCTTCGCATGACCTAACGTCCGCTTTGCGTGCCAAAAGCGGTCATTGGAAATTTGCTATTGGCGCCAGCGTAACGAGACTCAAAATCAAATCGCGCATCGGGTTGGCCGCGCAGCGATGACTGAGGCCTGCCACGCGCAAAGGCTGCCGAAGGCTCTTGAT
>JBGQCE010000083.1:0-9400 GCA_041495185.1 Bradyrhizobium sp. | reverse complement strand
GGTTTGCGTGGAGTAAGGTCGCCGAGGCGCAAGCTGGAATCGGCGCCCTGTTTGTTGGACCGCCGTGGCATGAGAATTCGTCTCGCTTTGCTTGTGACCTTGATCTTGTCGGTCGCGCCGATCGTGCCGTCGTTTGCAGCGGATCGCGGTGACCGGTTTGCGCTTGTGATCGGCAACTCGAAATATCCCGACGCCGAAGCGCCGCTGAAAGAGCCGATCAACGACGCCCGCGACGTCGCCGACGAACTCAAGCGCGACGGCTTCAGCGTCGAGGTCGGGGAAAACCTGACTGGCGAGGCGATGCGCCGTGCCTTCGATCGCCTTTACGGCCGCATCAAGCCCGGCTCCGTCGCGCTGGTTTTCTTTAGCGGATTTGGCGTCCAGTCCAGCCGCCAGAGCTACATGATCCCGGTCGACGCGCAGATCTGGACCGAAGCGGATGTTCGCCGCGACGGTTTCAGCCTCGAGACGATCCTGGGCGAAATCAACAGCCGCGGCGCGGGCGTCAAGATTGCGCTGGTCGACGCCTCCAGGCGCAATCCGTTCGAGCGCCGGTTCCGCAGTTTCTCTGCCGGCCTCGCGCCGGTGATTGCGCCGAACGGAACGCTGGTGATGTATTCGGCGGCGCTCTCATCGGTCATTTCAGACAATGGCAGCGACCACAGCCTGTTCGTGCAGGAGCTGCTCAAGGAAATTCGCGTGCCCGACCTGATGGCCGAGGAGACGCTCAACCGGACCCGCGTCGGCGTCACCCGCGCCTCCCGCAGCGAGCAGGTGCCGTGGATTTCGTCTTCGCTGGCCGAGGATTTTTCGTTTATTCCCGGTGCGAGCGGGCGCCCGCCAGCTCCACCCTCCGGTCCGGCCGTGGCGACGCTTCCCCAACCGGCTCCCCAACCAGCCCTGCAACCGGCTATCCAACCCCCGCAGCTACCGCCGCCGCGCGTCGATCCACCGCCACCACCGCCGAAGTTCGAGGTTCTGCCTCCGCTCGACAAGCCGGTAGAGAAAACCGAGGGGGCGCAGACGCTGGCGCTCGCCGATGATCCCACCATCAAAAGCCTGACCGCCAAGCTCGCCGACAATCCCGACGATCAAAGCGCGCTCTATCGGCGCGGACAGGTCTATGCCAGCAAGGGCGCCTACAACCTTGCCATCAAGGATTTCGATGGCTCGATCCGGCTCAACCCAAAGGACGTCGAGGCCTACAACAACCGTTGCTGGGCACGCACCGTCATCGGCGACCTGCAGGCGGCATTGAAGGATTGCAACGAGGCGCTCCGCTTGCGCCCGAACTTCGTCGATGCCCTCGACAGCCGCGGCCTGGTGAACCTGAAGAGCGGGCAGACCAAGAACGCCATTGCCGATTTCGACGCGGCGCTGAAGATCAATCCACGGCTGACGTCGTCGCTGTACGGGCGCGGCCTCGCCAAGAAGCGTAACGGCGCGATTTCGGAGGGCGATCTGGACATAGCCAACGCCAAGGCCATGGACCCTAATATTGTTAAGGAATTCGCGAATTACGGGGTAAAGTGACGATTATTTGAGTTGAAGGACCGGCGCCCCTCGAACCCCCTGACGGGCGCCTGAGACAAAGAGACAATAGCCGCGATTTGTCCGGCGGCTTGCTTGCAAATTGATTGGAACGGCGCAGGTAGCGCAGGAGGGACTGGCAATGTCGAAAATGCATGGAAGGAGGAGTTTCACCGCGATCCTTTCGCTTCTGGCGATCGGCGCCGCGCTTTCCATCGGCGCGGGAAAAGCCGTTGCCGGCGATAATGTCAGCGAGGATCAAATCGTTCGGGCGCTCGCGCCGGTCAAGAAGCCGCTGACCCGAGGCCTGTCGGCAGGTCCCCAGGTCGATCCGGCGGTCAGCGCCGAGGAAAGTCGTTTTGTTCAGAAAATCCGCGGCCGGGCGACGCGTTCGCTCTCGGTCAGCGAGCGTGAGGAAATCGCCACCATCGTCAAGGACAAGCCGAAAATCGATCTGGAAATCAACTTCGACTATAATTCGGCCGCTATCAGTTCGAAATCGATGCCGTCGGTTCAGGCCCTGGGACGAGCGCTTTCCAATCCCGACCTGAAGGGGTCGACCTTCGTCGTCGCGGGTCATACCGACGCCGCCGGCGGCGAAGCCTACAATCAGGATCTGTCCGAGCGGCGCGCCGACTCGATCAAGAAATATCTGGTCGACAAGCACGGCATTGCCGGTACCGACCTCGTGACCGTCGGATACGGCAAGACCAAGCTCAAGGACCCGAGCAACCCGTTGGCGGAAGCCAACCGCCGGGTGCAGGTCGTCAATATGGAAAACAAGGCGACGGCGTCCAAGTAAACGTCGTGGCGCCAAGCGAGATTTTCCGGCTACAATGCGTCCCGCGCCCCTGCGGGACGCATTTCTCGTCATTGCGAGGAGCGAAGCGACGAAGCAATCCAGTATCTCCGGTATCCATCCTTCTGGATTGCTTCGCTCCGCTCGCAATGACGGTTTTAAGTCCCACACGTCACAGGTCTGGACTGATCCGGCGATGATCCTCTCCGAATACCTCAAACCTGCAATAGCCGTGGTCGCCGTGGCCGTTCTCGGGAGCGCATGGTACTGGTTTGAGCACCGTCCGCGGCCCGAGGAAAAGAACGCGCCGAGCAACGCGCTCGTCATTGTCACGAAATCCACCAATGCCTGTTTCTCCGACATGGTCCGGGTCACCGGATTTATCGTGCCGCGCCGGGAGGCGGTGGTCGGAGCCGATCAGGAAGGATCCAGGGTTTCGGATGTTTTGGTCCGTGAAGGCGACACGGTCACCGACAATCAGGAACTGGCCCGGTTGACGCCGCCGCCCGGCGCGAAATCGTCCGCACCGGTGTCGTTGCGCGCGCCGGCTCCGGGGCTCGTCACCGAGGTCAGGACCATCGTCGGCGCGCCGGCTTCGCCGCAGGCCGGGCCGATGTTTCGCATTTCCGTCAACAATGAAATCGAACTGGATGCCGAAGTACCGGCGGTCCACATGCTGAAACTCAATCCGGGTGCGACGGCACGTATCAGCCGGGACAATGCGCCCGATCTCGTGGGGCGCGTGCGGCTGGTTTCGCCGCAAATCGATCGCGCCACCCAGCTCGGTCACGTCCGCATAACGCTCACCAACAATCCCACGCTCAAGGTCGGCATGTTTGCCCGCGCCAACATCGACGCCAAGCGCAGCTGCGGCGTCGCTATTCCGCGCACCGCGATTGACCATCTCACCGTTCAGGTGGTCAAAGGAAATACGGTTGAGACGCGAAAAGTCCGGGTTGGGCTGGTGTCCGACACCTCGACGGAAATTCTTGAAGGCCTCGACGTCGGCGAAATCGTCGTGGCCGACGCTGGCTCTTCGCTGCATGACGGCGACCAGATCAAGACGATGTTCGCCGAGGAACTCGATCGAACGCGGGTACGCTGATGGCTCTCAATATCTCGGCATGGTCGATCCGAAATCCGCTCCCATCCATCGTCTTTTCGATCATCCTTCTGGTGCTGGGCTGGGTCAGTTTTACCAAGCTCGCGGTGACGCGGCTGCCCTCAGCCGATATTCCGGTGATCTCGGTCGCGGTATCGCAGTTCGGCGCAGCGCCGGCCGAACTCGAATCGCAGGTCACCAAAACAATCGAAGACGGCGTATCGGGCGTCGAGGGCGTACGGCACATTTCATCGTCGATCACCGACGGGCTGTCGCTGACCACGATCCAGTTCGCGCTTGAGACCAACACCGACCGCGCCCTGAACGACGTCAAGGACGCCGTCACGAGGGTGCGCGCCAACCTGCCGCAGAACGTCAACGAGCCCCTGATCCAGCGGGTCGACGTGATCGGCCTGCCGATCGTCACCTATGCCGCGATCTCGCCCGGCAAGACGCCCGAGCAACTCTCCTACTTCGTCGACGACGTCGTCAAACGCGCGCTGCAGGGCGTGCGCAACGTCGCCCAGGTCGAGCGTATCGGCGGTGTCGAGCGCGAAATCCTGGTGTCGCTCGACCCCGACCGGCTGCAGGCCGCGGGGCTCACCGCCGTCAACGTCAGTCAAAGCCTGCGCGGCACCAATGTCGATCTGGCCGGCGGCCGGGCCGAAATCGGCAAGAACGATCAGGCGATCCGGACGCTGGCCGGCGCCAAGACGCTCAACGATCTCGCCGGAACCATGATTCCACTGTTCGGCGGCGGCGAAGTACGCCTCGACGATCTCGGCACCGTCACCGACACCATCGCCGACCGCCGCACTTTTGCGCGCTTCAACGGCGAGCCGGTCGTCGCACTCGGCATCAAGCGCTCGAAAGGCGCCAGCGACGTGGTGGTGGCGGCCGCCGTGCAGAAGCGGATCGACGCGCTGAAGATTGCCTATCCCGATGTCGACCTCAAGCTGATCGATACCTCGGTGGAATTCACCAAGGGCAATTATGAAGCCGCGATCTCGACCCTGTTCGAAGGCGCCATTCTCGCCGTCATCATCGTGCTCTGGTTCCTGCGCGACATCAGGGCCACCATCATCGCAGCGATCTCGCTGCCGCTGTCGATCTTCCCGGCGTTCTGGGCGATGGACATTTTGGGATTTTCGCTCAACCTGGTCAGCTTTCTTGCCATCACGCTGTCGACCGGTATTCTGGTCGGCGACGCCATCGTCGAAATCGAGAACATTGTCCGCCACATGCGGATGGGCAAGTCGCCCTATCGCGCAGCGCTGGAGGCCGCCGACGAAATCGGGCTTGCCGTCATCGCGATCTCACTGACCATCATCGCGATCTTCGCGCCTGCAAGCTTCATGTCGGGGATCGCCGGGCAATTCTTCAAGCAATTCGGCATCACGGTGTCGGTGCAGGTGTTCTTCTCGCTGCTGGCGGCGCGCTTCGTGACGCCGGTGCTGGCCGCCTATTTCCTGAAGGATCATCCGCATGACGACCCGCCGCCGGGGCGCGTGCTGCAGGCCTACACAAAGATCGTGAACTGGTCGGTGAAGCATTACTTCATCACCGTGCTGATCGGCTTTGGCATCTTCGCCGCCTCGATCTGGAGCATCACGGTGTTGCCGCAGGGCTTCCTGCCGGCGCAGGACACCGCACGCTCGCTGCTGGCGATGGAGCTGCCGCCCGGCTCGCAGCTCGCCTACACCGAGAAGGTCACCGAGGAAATCGTCACGCGCTTGCGCAAACGCCCCGAAGTCAAGAACGTGTTCGTCGACGGCGGGCGCGTGCCGCCGGGAACCTTCGAGGTACGCCGCGCGGCGCTGATCATCAATTACACGCCGAAGACCGAGCGCGAGATCACGCAGCGCCAGCTTGAACTCGAAATCAGCCACGAACTTCAAAACGTCCCCGATATCCGCTTCTGGTTCCTCGACGAGAACGGCCTGCGCGCGATATCGCTTGTGGTCACCGGCGTGGACAGCAATATCGTCAGCAACGTCGCCAGCGAACTCGCGACCCAGATGAAGCGAATTCCGCTGATCGCCAATGTGATTTCCGAAACCTCGCTCGACCGGCCCGAACTTCGTATCCAGCCCCGGGCGGATCTGGCCGCGCGATTAGGGGTCTCTACCGAAAGCCTGTCGCAGACGATTCGAGTGGCCACCATCGGCGACGTCGGACCGGCATTGGCAAAATTCGACGCCGGTGACCGCCTGGTGCCGATCCGCGTCCAGCTCGAGGACTCCGCGCGCGGCGACTTGCAAATCCTCGATCAGTTGCGGGTGCCGCTCGGTCAGCACGGCGAAAAGGGCGGCGTGCCGCTTTCAGTGGTCGCCGACATCAGGCTCGATCAGGGCCCGACCAGCATCAACCGCTACGACCGGGAACGTCAGGCCACCGTCGCGGCCGACCTCGTCGGCTCGGCGGCGCTCGGCGATGCCACCAAGAAGATCTACGAGCTGCCGGTCATGAAGAGCCTGCCGAAAGGCGTGAAGGTAAGCCCATCCGGCGATGCCGAAAGCCTCAACGAACTGTCGGAAGGCTTTGCCACCGCGATCACCTCCGGCCTGATGATGGTTTACGCGGTGCTGGTGCTGCTGTTCGGAACGCTCCTGCAGCCAATCACCATTCTGTTCTCGCTGCCGCTCTCGATCGGCGGCGCGATCGTGGCGCTACTCGTGACCGGCAAGCAGCTGACGACGCCGGTGTGGATCGGCATCCTGATGCTGATGGGTATCGTGACCAAGAACGCCATCATGCTGGTGGAATTCGCGGTCGAATCGATCCGCGAGGGCAAGCCGCGGGATTTTGCGATCATCGACGCCGGCATGAAGCGCGCGCGCCCCATCGTCATGACCACGGTCGCGATGGCCGCCGGCATGATGCCATCGGCGCTGGCGTTCGGCGCCGGCGGCGAATTCCGCTCGCCGATGGCGCTGGCCGTAATTGGCGGTCTCGTTTTCTCGACTATTCTGTCGCTGGTGTTTGTGCCGGCGATGTTCATGATGATGGACGATATCGGCGCTTTGATCTGGCGCTTCGGCAAGAAGCTGCTGGCCTCAAGCGGCGAGGGCGAGCAGGGGCCAGGCGGGCATGCCTCCGATCACAAACCGCCGCCGACCGTCGTGCATTCGCCGGCGGCGGAATAGCGGCCGTCTCCCATTCACGAATGTCATCATCCGCGAAAGCGGATGATCCAGCAATCGCTGGCCGAAATCGCTAGCCCGCGCGCAGGGCCTGATCAGACACGTTCTGCTCCCCAAAGAGGGTTTGGTCTGCAATTTTTTGACTCCTTTGTGGATCAAGCGTTATTGAGCTCGAAAAGCCGGTTATTGAGCCTCGCACAAAACCGAAAATTTCAGGTAGCCTATGACCAAATTGATGTTACACGGCGCTTGTTCGATTCTATGTCTTATCCACCGAGCATAACGATGCGCCTCTACCGGCAAATCCTCGCCGTTGCCATTATTTTCCTTGCAACTCCGTCGGTTGCCGGGCCGTCCCATGGCAGCCGGCTTTTTCCACCGTTTTCCGATCGTATGCCGGATGACCTGGAGACCTTTAAACCGCCTGTAATTCCTGTCTCGAATGAGACCAAACGAGAAGAGCCGGACATCGATATGTTCGCGCTAATGTCAGGGAAATGCAGCACACTTAAAGTCGCGGGACGCGATTTCGCATGCAGGGCCGTTGCATACTTCCATACCCAGCATGGCCGGGCAAATTTTACGGTCGCTCTCGACGACCCGGCTGACCATAGTCACATCATCTCGTTCTCGGGTGAAAATGCCCGGAGGGAACAGGATAATCTGTACGAACTGCAAATCGACCGGATGCTGTTGAACTCCAAGGACAGGCCGAAGGTCGATGGCCTGCCAGTACCTTCAGCCGAATCATCGGCTGGAATATGCAAGCAGATTGGAAACTTCGCGACGAGACGGGTTTCCAGTGTCTCCTGCACCGCGATCGACAGGAACGGCAAAAAATATGAACTGCTGTTCGAATCCGATGGCGCACCGATTACACTGCGAAGGATCAGGCAATCCCCGCTGACAGAGGAAAAACGCCGCGCCAGGCAAATCGAGCGATTCGAATGCCGCAGCAAGGCCGACGTTGCGAAGATCCTGCCCAGGGATCTGACGGCTTACATTATTCGATGCCTGGGACAGGATAGCCGAACACCCGCGACGGACGAGCCTCAGTAAACCGATACGGTCAGCGCGCGTAGCCCCCGCCCCCTACTCGTTCCGCGCCACCGCCGTCAGCTTGTTCATGTTCTGCAGCAAGATCCGGCCGCGCTGCAGATCGAGAATGCCGTCCTTGCGCCAGAGCTGCAGTTGACGATTGACGCTTTCGCGCGCGGCGCCGACGAACACCCCTAACTGCTCCTGCGAGATGTGCACCTCGGAACCGAAATCGGAAGCCAAAGCGCAGAGCCTGCGCGCCAGCCGAACCGGCAGCGGCTGCAGCACGGATTCCTCCATCCGCTCGCTCTGCCAGCGAATCCGCTGGCACAAAAGCTGGATGATCTTGATCGCGACGCGGGGCTCGCGTTCGAGATGGCCGAGAAAATCCTCGCGCCGCAGCACAAATAATTCAGTCGGCTCGCCCGCGGTCGCGTCCGCGGTGCGGCTCTGACCGTCGAGCACCGCGACCTCGCCGAACAGGTCGCCCGGGCCCATGAAATTCAGGGTCAGGCGGCTGCCGTCGGAGGCGCCGGTTTCGATCCGGATCTGGCCGCGGCGGATCCCGTACAGGGCGTCGCCGGGATCGCCCTTCTGGAACAGCGCCTCGCCGACGGCAAGATGGTGGGTGTGGCAAAGGCTCGAGATTCGCTGCAATTCGTCGGGCCCTAAGTCCGCAAACATCGGATTCATCTTCAGAATGACCGCAAATTCGGCCTGTTTACTCATTGCAATGCCTTACCCAGGGAGCCGAAAAATCCGGCTCCTGCGGAAGTGTGTCATAAGTCACATAACTTTGCAGCACCTTCGGATTAATTTTGAGGGCTTTGAGCCATTTCCCCTTTCCGGGATAAGCTCGGCGGAAACGGCCCCGCCCCGATATGGCCCGCCTGCCCGGTCTGGAATGTCGTCATGAGAGCACTGAAAATCGCAGGCGCCGCTGTCGCTGCCGTCGTCGTTATCGCAGCACTGCTGCTGATCGTCGGGGTGCCTTCCGGCTTCCTGACCTCGACGATCCAGGCCCGGGTCGAGCGCGAAACCGGATATCGGCTGACGATCGCGGGCGCGACCAAGATCGCGGTGTGGCCACAGCTCAACGTGACCTTCAACGACGTCACGCTGCAGAACCCCAAGGACCGCGACGGCACTAACCGCCTGACCGCCGGCAGCATCCAGGCCGACATGACGCTTACAAGCGTATGGTCGGGCCACCCGCAAGTCACCGAACTCGTGATCACCCGCCCGGTGCTGCACGTGCCGCTGCTGCGCGAACGCTCGGGCGCGGTCACGCCACCGCCGCGGAAGGCTTCTTCCCCAAGCGAGGCAGACGCCAATGCGCCCACCATTAATCGCGTGACCGTCACCGACGGCGCGGTGGCATTTTCCAATCTGCGGGACCGCGTGGAAAGCCGCATCGACGGCATCAACGCCGAGGCGCTGATCGGCGGCGACCGCAAGATCAGGTTCACCGGCAGCGCCCGCGCCGGCGAGCATCCGATGAAATTCGAGATCAAGGCGACGGCGCCCACCCCGCCAATGGAACGGCAGAACATTCCGATCGAGCTCACGCTCGACGCAGCCAGCTTGTTGCAGGCACCATTGTCGGCCAAGGCCGAAATGCGCCTCAACGGCTCGGTGGTGATGATCAACGGCCTGACAGGTGTGCTCGGCGACGGTGCGTTCAACGGTTGGGCGTCGGTCGATATCGCGAGCAAGCCGCTGGTCAAACTCGATCTGGATTTCCAGCGGCTTGAGGTTGCGGTCGCTAAAGCGCCTGCCGCACCGTCT
>JBGQCE010000082.1:0-9572 GCA_041495185.1 Bradyrhizobium sp. | reverse complement strand
CTCGTTTGGTCTGGCGAGAGGCCGGCGCTTTCTTCGGTGGCGGAAGGAGCAGGTCGGCCGGGACATGGAAACGTGCGCGCAACCTCTGCACCATTGCCATGCTCAGCCCCTTCTTTCCTTGCAGGACCTCACTGACGCGGCTCGGCGTCCCCAGGATCGGCACCATGTCCGCACGGGTGAGATCGTGTTGATCCATGAGGTGGCGGATTAGATCGGCTGTACTCGGCGGCCGACGCGGCCACTTAGCTTCCTCAAAGGCTGCGATCAGACGCGCTTGCGCCTGGAGCCGAGCAATGTCGGCCGGCTCATCCGACTCCCAGAGCCGATCAACAAGGGCTCGGGCGCGCGCGAGTTCCGCATCGCTATCAATCAAGATCAGAGTTGCATCCATCACACGGTCTCCGCGTCTATTCTATCGTACTCGTTGTGGGTACCGAAAAACCGGATCGCCAGGGCTCCTGCCCGATATTGGAGCGCAGCCACCAATCGATAGTCGTTGCCCTTGATGTTGAAGACGACCCGGCTGGCCTTGAGAATGCTCGCCTTTGGATACGACGCCTTGACGTCCTCCGGGTTGCGCCACCGGGCGTGTCCCACGATATCGAGCCAGGCTTCGTATTGAAAACGTGCCGCTCTGATTCCCTTATGGCCAGCGTGATTGGCAAGATAACCTTCGACCAACCCCGTGCCGATGACGATCATTCAACCAGTATGGCACAAAATTCCAAAAATTGGAAGTCTGTACGAACATAGCGCATCGCTTGCTGGCGGCAGCGGGTGCAACGCCTTCGGCATGCCGCCGAGTGACAGCGCAGGAATGTATGCCAGGCGGTTGTTGCGGTGCTTTGGCGTGCAATGGCGCTCCCTAGGGGAATCGAACCCCTGTTTCAGCCTTGAGAGGGCCGTGTCCTAACCGCTAGACGAAGGGAGCGTAGGGCTCAGGCAATAGCCTTGAAATACGCTGGCTGCAAGGTGGCCTCGGCCTAAGAATCTGCGACCGTACCATCGGGACTTTGAAGCTGGCTCGTCATGCCCGGCCATAGTAGTCTGCCTTGCGCAGACTACGTAAACTTGTCTGCGATGCCGGGCATCCACGTCTTGGCAGCATTGCAGCAAGGAAAGACGTGGATGGCCGGGTCAAGCCCGGCCATGACGAACTCAGGGTTCGCTGACGAATTTCAGCCGGCCGGTGGCTTTAAGCGTATGCGCATCAAAGGTGCGGATTTCGGTCACACCGCCGATATCCAAGGTCACCACCAGGCGGTCGCCGGCTGTTCCAGTGGAGACGATCCGGGCGCCTTTCGGCAGCGTCGCCGTGATGTCGGTGGTGACAACGCTTCCCTCAGTGCGGAAAAGACGATAGCCGATGGCGATCAGGACGGCCGCTACCGCCAGCGCCGTGGTAAGGCCCGCGATCAGCATCATCCGCCGCACCCGCGCGAACAACGCGGCCTGCTCGGGGGTGGGTTCGGGCGCAACAGTCTCGGTCATAAGGCTCATCTTTGAAACCGGCTTCGAACAACAGTCAAAGGCTTGAAGTCACCGTCGCCGGCGACGAGGGCTCGGCCCGGCTCGACCGCGTGCTGGCGGTGCGCCTTCCGGAGCTGTCGCGTTCGCGGCTGAAAGCGCTGATCCTCGCCGGTTCCGTCACCGCCGGAAGCGCCCCCGTCCGCGACCCCGCTTATCATGTCAGTGCGGGCGATACGATCACAATCGATGTGCCGGAAGCGGTCCCTGCCGAGCCGGCCGGCGAAGATATCGCGCTCGATATCGTCCATGAGGACGACGACATCATCGTCATCGACAAGCCGCGGGGCCTCGTGGTGCATCCCGCCGCCGGCCACGAGACCGGCACGCTGGTCAACGCGCTGATCGCCCATTGCGGGATAAGCCTTTCCGGGATCGGCGGCGTCAAGCGCCCGGGCATCGTGCACCGGCTCGACAAGGACACCACCGGGCTGATGGTGGCGGCGAAGAACGACCGCGCGCACAAATCGCTGACCGAGCAATTCGCCGATCACGGCCGCACCGGCGCAATGCGGCGCGGCTACATGGCATTCGTCTGGGGCGTGCCGAACCGCCAGCGCGGCACGGTGGACGCGCCGATCGACCGGCATCCGCATGCCCGGGAGAAAATGGCGGTGCGCGAAAGCGGCCGCGAGGCGATTACCCATTGGGAGGTCCAGGAGGCCTTTAACGGGCGCGACGGCAAACCGGTCGCGGCGCTTTTGACCTGCCAGCTCGAGACCGGCCGCACCCATCAGATCCGGGTGCATCTCGCCCATATCGGCCACCCCCTGATGGGCGATGCCGTCTACGGCCCGCACTTCAAAACCAAGGCCAGCCACCTCGGCCCCCGAAGCCAGGCGGCCCTGACCGCCCTCGACCGCCAAGCGCTCCACGCATACCTCCTGACGCTGAAACACCCCCAAACCGGGACGATTCTGGAGTGGATTTCGGATTTGCCCGAGGACCTGACCCTACTAAGGGATTGCCTGCGAGCGGCGCTATGACGCAGGCTCTCCGGAAAAACGATGTTATGCCAACAGGTTATACCAGCCACACGGGGACGTGACGGCCTCTCACCTTCCAAATCTCCCTCGTTTTGGTGTATGTTGCACCTGCGTTGAATATCCAACGCGGAACATCGCGGCGCGACTGGCTTTAACAAAGCGGCCGCCTGCCGGGCCCGCCGCTATCGGGGGCCTGAACCACTGGAGGGCGCTAAATGGCCCGTACAGCTACCTTGCCGATTCTCAACGGAGAATCCGGCCTTTCCCGGTACCTCGCCGAGATCCGCAAGTTTCCGATGCTGGAACCCCAGCAGGAATACATGCTCGCCAAGCGTTGGCGCGAGCATGACGATCGCGACGCGGCACATCACCTTGTCACCAGCCATCTCCGGCTCGTGGCCAAGATCGCCATGGGCTATCGCGGCTACGGATTGCCGATCTCCGAAGTCGTCTCGGAAGGCAATGTCGGCCTGATGCAGGCGGTGAAGCGGTTCGAGCCCGAGAAGGGCTTTCGGCTCGCCACCTACGCCATGTGGTGGATCAAGGCCTCGATACAAGAATACATCCTGCGTTCGTGGTCGCTCGTGAAGATGGGCACCACCGCGAACCAGAAGAAGCTGTTCTTCAACCTGCGCAAGGCGAAGAGCAAGATCTCCGCGCTGGACGAGGGTGATCTTCACCCCGACCAGGTGAAGCTGATTGCCAAGCGCCTCGGCGTGACGGATCAGGACGTGGTCGACATGAACCGCCGTCTCGGCGGCGATGCCTCGCTCAACGCGCCGATCCGCGACGACGGGGAGGCCGGCGAATGGCAGGACTGGCTGGTCGATACTTCGCCCAACCAGGAAACCATCATGGCCGAGCACGAGGAGTTCGATCATCGCCGCGAGGCGCTGAACGGCGCCATGGGCGTGCTCAACCCCAGGGAACGCCGCATCTTCGAGGCGCGGCGTCTGGCGGAAGAGCCGATGACGCTGGAAGACCTCGCCGCCGAATTCGGCGTGTCGCGCGAGCGCGTGCGGCAGATCGAGGTCCGCGCCTTCGAGAAGGTGCAGTCGGCCGTGAAGGGCACGATCGCCCGGCAGGAACAGGCCGCACTGGAAGCCGCGCACTAAGTTTGCGCGCATGATCCCGAAAAGTGGGTACCGGTTTTCGGATCAGATCATGCGCAGATAAGCGTGGCGTAGCAACGAGTGAGAAAAGCCGGCGGCGACGCCGGCTTTTTTGTTGAGTGCTTGCGGCCTAATAATAAGCCCGGAAGTATGGGGCGATGGTGTTGTCGCCGATCGTATCGATTCCGATCGGAGCGCCCGTCAGCAGCGCGCTGGCCTGGGTCTTGTAGTCGGGCGCCACAAAGTCGGGCTTATCCACCGGCTGACTGAGAATATTCCGGTAGGTGTCATAGGCCTGTTGGGTGCCGACAAAGACGCAGACGCAATGCTGCGGCTCGGCATAGAGATAACGCACATCGCCGCCGCCAAACCTGTGAATCACGAAGCGGTGCGCCGGCAAGGCGCGCATCGCTTTTTGCCCGGCGGGATCGTTGGCGAGCTTCACGCGAAATCCGGCCGATGACAGATAGAAGCTGTTCTTTTCCAGGAATGGCTTGCTCGGCAGCTCCAAGGCGACGAGCAGCGAGGCACACAGCAACAACGTGATCGCGGGAACGATCCCGAATGCCTTGGTGCCGCGGGCGCGAAATGGCCGCGAGTGGCCTGACGCAACCGGCCAGATCAACGATGCTGACATCTCGAAATTCTCCCTGCCGGCCACGCGCGCGCAGTCCCGCACATCGCGAAGGTTATAGCGGAGCGGACGGCCCGCCAAGATGGCTTGAACCCTGGTGCGGCCAACCGGCCCAAGAAGATCGGGCGGCAGCGCGATTATTTTGCGGCATTGATCTCGCCTTGCGCAATCTTGTTTTCGGACAGCAGGCCAAGGACGCGCTCCGCAACGAGCTTATGCCCGTCGGGCGTCCAGTGAGCCCCGGATCCCGCGCCCGGATAGAATGCGGCGCCGTCGAACGCGACAAACGGGATCCGGTTGGCTTGAAGATGGCGAATGAGTTCGGGATCGCGATATTGAAGGCCGACCAGGAATTTGGCTCCGTTCGCCTCCACGAAATCACGGATTTTGCTCACAAGCCGCTCGGTCGGGTCCGGTACGTACAAGAGCGGATAGCGGATCTTGACATAGGACACAGCCACGAGCCGGGCGAGCCACAAATTCCGCACCAGCCGATCTTCCTTGATGTACTGCAGGCGGGATTCAGGAACCGGCTGTCCCTGCAACACCAGTGAGCCGTCCGGGGCCGTCGCGAAGTAGGGTTTTTGATAGCCCTCGTAACGGATATTGGTGCTGTTATCCAACCGGTCGTTCTGCGTACAGAAAATCAGCACGACGACCGCGGGCTGGACCTTCGCCCACAATCGTTTCAGCAAGAGATACTCCTGGTCCGTGCCGTATCCCGAAACCCCGGCAGCCAAAATCTTGTAGCCGGAGACGCGCGCTCTCAGTAAATCGCTGAAGCGCTCATCGGCTTCGGCATCCAGGCCCCAAACGAACGAATCTCCCAAAAACATGATGGTCGGTTGGGCATCGAGGCTGAACTCGACGTCTCGCAGACCAAGGCTGTTATGTTGTACGTGGATGGTACGCACGTTTGTGACAGTTGAGTTCGAACCCGGAATTGGCGCCCATCCAAGTTCCGCGTCATAGCGATAGCTGAGCGACCGCTCGCTGACGCCTTCGCGTAACTCCCGGAAGTCGGCAACGCGGAGAACAACTTCGAGCGCGGCCAGGGTGACAATCGCCATGACCAGCGATACGCCCACCGACCGTAGACCTTCCCGGGGCCTTCCAGGTTTCGTGGCATGCTTCATCGCTTTACCCGTCCCCGCAAATTGAGCGACCGCGACACGCCCGGCAGGACCCTGATGCCGACATCGCCAATACCCTCCAGCCCGCAAGCGCGCGTATTGGGGAGGCTATAGCGGGGCAGCCAGCCCGCCAAGATGGCTTGAACCCCAGGTTTATTGAACCCCAAGTCTCTTGAACCGAATGGCATGGTCAATCGACCAAGACAGCGAGGCGTTCTCATGGGGTCGTCGTGTCCATCACGCTGCAATCGACCGTCGGCGGGTTTTCCGCCGAATTCATCCGCAAGCTGCCTGGTGTCGAGCAGGCCATGGTCGCGCATGGGCTGGAGCCGTCGCAATTCGTGATCTCGAAGGACCGCGCCACGCCGCCCACGGTGCCCTTTATCGGGCCGTTTTTCTACGACTACACGGTGTTTGTCGGCGAGGAGAATTTCACCGTCACCGAGCCGAACGATATCAAGTTCCTGGAATATTTTTACCAGCGCTGCATCGTCGAGGACGACGCGGCAGAGGCGCCGCTCAGGCGGCCTCCCGGCTTGATCAGCCGCTTCTTCCGCTGGATGACGCAGCCGATTTGAGAGCGGAGCGGACTACGGTCCCCACTGCCTCGCCAGGGTCGCCAGCGCGCAGCCTTCGCAATAGCGCGCATCCTTGTAGTCGATCCAGTTATGGGCATAGACCCGCTCGAGGGGAATGCCGTAGCGCGCCCGCAGCACCCGCACCAGGATCCGCCATGCTGCGATCTGCGCCTCGGTCGCGCCGCGGGTCACGTCGGGATAGTTGCCGGCGAATTCCACCCCGATCGAATTGTTGCCGACCACCTGATGAAAGGTCGGGCCGTTGTCGATGTATTTGTTGTCGCTGCGGTTGCCGCCGTCGCCATGGGTCGGAACCAGATCTTCCGCCACCGCCCAGTACACCGTGCCGTTGGTTTCCACCCAGACGGTGACGCCGCGCCGCGCCGGATTCTTCGCCTGCGCTTGCGCCCCGCCGCGCGCGGAGCCGGCCGGCCCCTCGGTCTGGTGCACGATGATATTGCGCCAGGGATGGGCTTTGGACACCTCGCCCCACGGCGCCAGCCAGACCATCTTCAGGCCGGGAATCTCGGGCGTGCCCGCCGCGCGCGCGACGCCAGCGAGGTCGGGCGTCTCAGCGGATGCCGGAACGGAGATCGCGACGACACAGAGCGCCGTCGCAAGCAGGCGGAGGTTCATTTTAAGCCCCTACCCTCGGATCAAATCCAAAGGGCATGCTTTTCACGGAAGACGGGCTTGATAGCACGCTCACGCGTGCTTGCGCAGGGCCGGCATTGCCCCGGCGCCGATCGCCGGCGCCAGCGGTGGCGAAAGATCATAGACCGCATGGCGGTTCTTGCCGTCCTTCTTGGCGGCGTAGAGCGCGTGATCGGCGGCAGCCATCAGCCGGTCCGGGAACGAGCCGATCTCCCGGGTCCATTGCGCGACGCCGATCGAGAGCGACATCGGGATTTCCGCGCCCACGCAGGCCTCGGCATCCTCGCGGCACACATCCAGGATGCGGCGGGCGACCATCGCGCCCTCGCGCAGCGTCGAGGCGGGCAGCACGACGCAGAACTCGTCGCCGCCGGTACGTGCCAGCATGTCGGCGGGCCTTAAACGCGTCTGCGTCATCAGGGCGAAATGCTGCAGGCAGGCATCGCCCGCGGCGTGGCCATGGGTGTCGTTGATCGCCTTGAAGCCGTCGAGATCGATCACCAGCAGCGAGAACACCTCGCCGCCGCGTTCCGACCTCGCACATTCCTCGGTCAGGCGCTGCAACAGACGCCGCCGGTTGCCGACGCCGGTGAGATCGTCCATCAGCGCCAGATCGGCGACCTCGTTGCGCAGCCGGTCCATCGCCATCAGCAGGAAGCCGAAATTCAGCGACATCGACAGGAACATCAGCACCAGCACCAGCACCGACTGGAACGCGTTGAACCGGACAAACGAGGTGTCGCCGAGCAGGTTGCCGCCGGCGCGGACGGCATAGACGGCAATAATGATAACGGAGACGATGCCTGCAAGCCGGGCGCCGGGATTGATGCGGCCATTCTGCCGCGACAGCAACAGCTTCAGCATCAGCGCAAGCGGCACCGACTGACCTATCGAATAGATGAGAATCCGCATCGGCACGCTGTCATAGCCAAAGATGAAGAACGTCAGGCCGGCGAAGCTTGCCCCGGTGATCAGCGCGGGGCCGCGCCAACTCACGGGCCGGTCGTAGAACCGCTTGATGCCCATCGCGGCAAGGCAGGCGGCGAAAATCATCACGGTGCCGCCGGCCAACAGCGGCATCAGCGAATCCGCAGCGACGACGCGCATCATCGCCAGCGCCGCACCGCCGGCAGCCGCGAACGCCGAGCCGGTCCAGAACTGCGCCGCCTCGAATTTGGGGTAACTGCGCGTGACATAGGCCCAGATCAGGCCCAGCGCGAGAAAATTGATGACGAACACCGTCCACAGCGTCGGAACGCTCAGCATCGCGAATGCAGGACACACATGGTCCTGCCTCCCCTGTTTTCGAACAGCCCACCCATGACCGTCCCCTTGTTGACACCAAAGTGCAGCCACGCCGCTTAACGGACTCTCACCGCGGCGGAGCAATCGGCGCTGTGGTTTTGAATTGATGAAGATCGCAGGCGCATGTTCCGCCAAAGTGTCGGTTTGGCGACAAGATCATGCGCCCTTCAATATTTTTAGGAGCGCGATCTCGGGACAAACGAAGGCGTTTGTCCGGCAAAACCGGATTCCACTTTTGCTGATCGCGCTCTGCCTGTTCCGGATCGGTGCAGAATCCGCCGCCGCGTTGGCGCATCGTTAACCCTGCCGGGGTGGCGCGAGAGCTGCGATCGCCTCACACGATGTCATCGCCGGACTTGATCCGGCGATCCAGCTTGCTTGAAAATTGATGGATGCCCGGGTCAAGCCCGGGCATGACGAGCGAAAATTCCGCGAAATGGCACCCAAAACGCATAACAGCTGTGGATAACGCGATGACAGTGCCGTGACAGTGCGGGGCAGCGCGCCGCGAATCTGTTGGGATTGCATTCGAGGATGTTGCGAGGCTGGCCCTCCGCCTAGCATGCCTCGTGTCGCGTTTCCATCCATTAAACCTTGAGAGGATACTATGGCTAAGAAAGCGAAGAAGGCGAAAAAGGCGAAGAAGTCAAAGTCGAAGAAGAAGTCCAAGAAGTAACCTTCAAGCCCGGGTGGAGCTTCGCTCCGCCCGGGCTCCCAGTGCGAACAGAAACTCTTTACCAAAATGGCGGGCCTCGAGCCCGCCTTTTGATTCGCGGGCGTGGTGCGGCAGGACGTAGCCGCCCTTCCCGTCATTGCGAGGAGCCAACGGGTCGCGCGAATGCGCGCCCGATGACAGGCTCCGCGACGAAGCAATCCAGCCTTGTAGCCCGGATGAGCGAAGCGAAATCCGGGAACGAACGCGACTGCGACCCCGGATTTCGCTTCGCTCATCCGGGCTACGGCCTTCTCGAGGAATCACCGCTCCGCGAACGCCAGTCTGGCGCCGAGCGCGCCAAAGGCGCTGTATAAGGGTCGCCGCACAATTCTTTCCCGACATGGAGTGACACCAAATGACCGCGATCCGTGGAGCCGCCGCTGCCGTCACCGGCGCGGCCAGTGGCATCGGCCGGGCGCTGGCGATTGAGCTTGCGGCGCGCGGCTGCGATCTCGCGCTGGCCGATCGCGACGAGGCGGGACTGCAGGCGGTCGCCGCCGAGATCGCCAAAAGCTATCAGCAGAAGGTCACGGTGCATCGCGTCGACGTGTCGGAGCCCGGCCAGATCGCGGATTTCGCGCAAGCGGCTGTTACTGCCCATCCCGGCCTCAACATCGTCATCAACAATGCCGGCGTCGCCCTGCTCGGCAATTTCGCCGAGATCGACCAGGCGCAGATGGAATGGCTGATCAACATCAATTTCTGGGGCGTGGTGCGCACGACGCGCGCGTTCCTGCCGCATCTCGCGCTCCAGCCCGAGGCCCACATCGTCAACATTTCGAGCATCTTCGGCATCATCGCCCCGCCCGGCCAGACCGCGTATGCAGCGGCGAAATTCGCGGTGCGCGGTTTTTCGGAAAGTCTGCGGCACGAGCTGCAGATGGCGAAAAGCCCAATTCGGCTGTCGGTGGTGCATCCCGGCGGCGTT
>JBGQCE010000081.1:0-9656 GCA_041495185.1 Bradyrhizobium sp. | reverse complement strand
CAGATCGGACCGGCCGCGCATCATGTCGGTTTCGATCAGCGAGGGCGCCACCGCGTTGACCGTAATGCCTTCCTTGACTAGCCGCGCCGCATAGCCCCGGGTTAGACCCTCCATGCCGGCCTTCGAGGCGTTGTAGTGAACACCGATAGCACCGGCACCGCGCGCGGCGCCCGACGAGATATTGACGATGCGGCCCCACTTCTTCGCGCGCATCGCCGGCAGCACGGCCTGGGTGCAGAGAAAAACCGATTTAAGGTTGACCGCAATCGTCTGATCGAAGTCGCCTTCGGTCAGGTCATCAATGCCGCGCATGATCGCCATGCCCGCGTTGTTGACGAGAATGTCGATCGGGCCCAGTGCCGAGGCGACGTGATCGACCATCTTCGCGACATTCGTCGCCTGCGATACGTCGGCGGCGGTTGCGATGGCGCGGCCGCCCATATCCGCAATCTTCGCCACAACCGCATCGGCTTCGGCGGCGCGTTCCCGATAGTTGACCGCGACGGCCGCGCCCGCTTCTGCAAGTGCCGCGGCAATCGCCGCTCCGATGCCACGGGACCCACCCGTCACCAGTGCAATGCGGCCGTTCAAATCCGGCTTGACGGTCATGATCGAAGTCCTCAGCTAGCGATAAATCAACCCCCATCCAACGTCGCCAATTCCTCCGCCACGGCGATGTCATCGACAGTGTTGGCGTTGAAGAACGGATCGAGCGACTCTACGGGCCATGTCACCGTTGCGAGCCGGTAGCGCGCGGTCCAGCGGTCGATTTTTCTGACGTCTTCCACGACAAGCGCGTGGCGAAGCTCCTCGCGCAACGCCACGCTCCACAATCCGATCACCGGATGCGACTGTCAGTCGGAAGCCGCGACCGCGAGCTCGGCGTTTTCTTCTGCGCGGGCGCGATGCAGCCGCGCGACGAGATCGCGCGGCAGGAACGGACAGTCCGCTGCCGCGCTCAGCAGCCACTTAACCTCGGGCCTGACGGACGCGGCCCAATCAAGCGCGGCAAGAATGCCGGCGAGCGGTCCCGGAAAATTCTCCACCGTGTCGGGAATGACGGGCAGGCCGAAGCTCGCGAAGCGCGCCGGATCGCCATTGGCGTTGAGAATGAGCCCGTCGCATTGCGGTTTCAGCCGTGCGATCACGCGTTCGAGGATGGTGCGGCCGCCGATCTGGCGCATCGGCTTGTCGCCGCCACCCATCCGCCGCGCCAGGCCACCGGCGAGTAGCACGCCGGGGGTCGCCGGCGCGTCCCTTGACGTCGCCGGAATTTCAGTCGTCACGTTCGCCGCCCTTGCGCTTGTGGCGCGCCGATTCCTCTTCGACGAAAGCGGGATTCTGGTCGTAAATGATGCGCCCCTCGCCCGACAGTGCGATGAAGCGTTTGCCCCGCGCGCGGCCGACCAGCGTCAGTCCGACCTGCCGCGCCAGATCGACGCCCCAGGCGGTGAAACCCGAACGCGAAACCAGTATGGGAATTCCCATCCGCACCGTCTTGATCACCATCTCCGAGGTCAGCCGTCCCGTGGTGTAGAGAATCTTGTCGGCGGGATCGACGCCGTGGCGATAGATCCACCCCGCAATCTTGTCGACAGCATTGTGTCGGCCGACGTCTTCGGTGTAGCAGACGGGCTGGCCCTCCTTGCACAGCACGCAGCCATGGATCGCGCCGGCCTCGAGATAGAGCGATGGCATGGTGTTGATGGCGAGGGTCATCTGATAGAGCCAGGACGTGCGCAGCTCGGCCTTGGGGAGCGCGACGCTTTCCACGGCTTCCAGCAGATCGCCGAACGCCGTGCCCTGGGCGCAGCCCGAGGTCTGGGTGCGCTTCTTCAGTTTCTGTTCGAAATTGGTGTGGTGTTCGGTGCGCACGACCACCACCTGCAGATCGTCGTCATATTCGACCTCGGTGATGACGTCGTCGTATTTCAGCATGTTCTGATTGAGCAGATAGCCGAGCGCGAGATATTCCGGATAATCGCCGATCGTCATCATGGTGACGATCTCCTGCGCGTTCAGATAAAGCGTCAGCGGCCGTTCCACCGGGACGTTGATCTCGACCGCCGCCCCGGCCTGATCGGTCCCGGCGACGCGTTCGGTCAGCCGCGGATCGTGCGGATTAGGCAAAATCAGGGGGACAGGGGCTTTATCGATCTTCATCATGGTTCACAGGGTATCATGACATTACCTGTCAGCCGATATAAAGCACCTCAGGGCAAAACCTAGCCCGGTTTGGCTGATGGCTCGGAGAAAGTGATGAAAGTGATTGGCCTCGCCGGGTGGAGCGGCGCCGGCAAGACGACGCTGCTGGCGCGTATTATCCCGCATTTTCTTGAGGGAGGTCTTCGCGTTTCCGTCATCAAGCACGCCCACCATAGTTTCGATGTCGACATACCCGGCAAGGATTCCTGGGTGCATCGGCAGTCGGGCGCCGCTGAGGTGCTGGTATCCTCCGGCAAAAGATGGGCGCTGATGCATGAATTGCGGGGGGCCTCCGAGCCGCGGCTGCCCGAATTGCTGAAGAAGATGTCGCAGGTCGATCTTGTCATCGTCGAGGGATTCAAGTCCGAGCCGCATCGCAAGATCGAGGTGCATCGCCTCGCCAATGGCAAGCCGCTGCTATTTCCCGACGATCCCGCTATAGCAGGTATTGCCACCGACGGAGCCGTTGAAACCGCGCTGCCCGTCGCCCATCTCGATGACATCCCGGCCATCGCCGCTATGATGCAGAGGTCCGCGATATCGGTCGAAGACCTGCTGGCGCGAAGCGCACCCGGAAGCTGAGGCGCAAAATGGCGCAATTGTCCGACGACTGCTTTGCCTTCGGTGGGCCGATGATGTCGGTCGATGAAGCCGTGGGGATCATCGCCGCCCGGGTGACGGCGGTGCAGGACGTCGAAACCGTCTCGCTCACGGCGGCCGATGGGCGCGTTCTCGCAAGCGACATTTCCGCTTCGCTGCCGCTGCCGCCCTTCACCAATTCCGCCGTCGACGGCTATGCCGTGCGCAGCCGCGATCTTCCGCCTGGGGCGGAAGCGGTGTTTCCGGTGGCAGGACGAATTCAGGCCGGTGCGTCGGCGAGCGAAGCGATCAGACCGAACCACGCCATGCGGATTTTCACCGGCGCGCCGATGCCTGAAGGCGCCGACACGGTGTTCATGCAAGAAGACGTACGCATCGATGGGGACGGCAGGGTTGTTCTTCCGGCGGGATTGAGGCCGGGCGCCAATGTGCGCCCCGCGGGTGAAGACATTCCCGCCGGATATGCTGCGCTCAAAGCGGGCCACCGTCTGCGGCCGCAGGATGTTGCGCTTGCGGCTGCGTTCGGCCTGACCCAGGTCGATGTGACGAGGCGCATCCGCGTCGCGATTTTTTCGACCGGAAACGAACTCGTATCGCCGGGGAGCCCGCGCAAGCCTGCGCAACTGTTCGATTCAAATCGCGTCATGCTGATGGCGATGCTGGCGCGCCTTGGCTGCGAGGTCAGCGATCTCGGCATTCTCAGCGACGATCGTGCTTCGCTCGCGCAGGGCTTGACGAAGGTGGCAGGTTGCCACGATTTGATCCTGACCACCGGCGGCGTTTCGACCGGCGAGGAGGATCACGTCAAGGCCAGTGTCGAAAGCGTCGGCACGCTCGTACTGTGGCGCATGGCGATCAAGCCCGGGCGCCCCGTCGCGATGGGAATTATCGGCGGCACGCCCTTCATCGGATTGCCGGGAAATCCGGTGGCGAGTTTTGTCACCTTCGTGCACGTGGTGCGGCCGACCGTGCTGGCGCTGGCGGGCGCCACGCAACAGCCTCTGATCCCGATGCCCGTCCGCGCAGCTTTCGCCTACAAAAAGAAAATCGCTCGCCGCGAATATGTCCGGGTCACCTTGCGCAAGGCCGATGATGGCGCGCTCGAAGTGACAAAATTTCCGCGCGAGGGCGCGGGCCTGCTGTCGTCGCTGGTGGACACCGACGGACTGGTCGAACTCGGCGAAGAAATCACGCAGGTGCAACCTGGCCAGATCGTTGGATTTCTTAGCTATGCGAGCTTGATGTGAGACCGTCGTCAGGCGATGTCCGTTGACGAGGTGCGCCCCCTTCGCCATGTTCTGATCATGACCGCAACAAAGCTCGATCTCACCGGACTCAAATGTCCGTTGCCCGCACTGAAGACGCGAAAGGCGCTGAAGGCGCTAAAGCCCGGTGACTTCCTGGAAGTTCACTGCACCGATCCGCTGTCCGTGATCGATATTCCCAACCTGATCCGGGAAACCGGCGATAAGGTTGAGATCACCGAACGTGCGGAGCATGGGTTCGTGTTCATGATTGAAAAAGCAAATGGCTTGATCGGAAAAGCGAATGATTAATCGTTCGCTGTCGAACCGAATTCAGCACAGTTAAGTGCATCCTGGGCCTGCGGAAGACGCTGGAGAGCGCGATCAAGATATTCTGATCGCCGAATATCAACCGCGGGACGGTAATGCTCCTCCCGCAATCTAACGCTTGTCGGGGCAACATCATTCCTCTTGGCATCTGGCATGCCACGGACTAGAGTCGTATGGCTAAGACCAAGAACGAGACGTTTCAATGAGTCATGATGTGCAAAAGGTCCGCTCGTTCGAGCATCCAGGCGAGGGACGAAAGCGGGCCAAATCGACTCCCAAGGGACGCCAGATCGATCCCCAGGCCGCTGAAGAGATCGCGCTTTTGCTGGGCGACCGGCCGCGGCGCCGCGATCTCCTGATCGAGCATCTGCACCTCATCCAGGACAAATATCATCAGATTTCAGCCGCCCACCTTGCCGCGCTTGCCGACGAGATGAAGCTCGCGTTTGCGGAAGTGTTCGAGACCGCGACCTTCTACGCGCATTTCGATGTGGTGAAGGAGGGCGAGGCGAACATTGCGCCGCTGACCATTCGTGTCTGCGATTCGCTGACCTGCGCCATGCTGGGTGCGGAAAAATTGCTGCATGAGTTGCAGAACACCGCCGGTCCCGGCATTCGCGTGGTGCGCGCGCCCTGCGTCGGCCGCTGCGACACCGCGCCGGCCGCCGAGGTCGGTCATCACTTTGTCGATCGCGCCAGTGTTGCAAGCGTGCTTGCGGCAGTGAAGGGCGGCGACACCCACGCGCATCTGCCTGACTATGTCGACTACGACGCCTATGTCGCTGATGGCGGCTACGCGCTCCTGAAGCGCCTGCGCTCGGGCGAGCTTTCGAAGGAAGATCTTTTGAAGGCGCTCGACGACGCGTCCTTGCGCGGGCTCGGTGGCGCCGGCTTTCCGACGGGGCGAAAGTGGCGCGCGGTGCTAGGCGAGCCCGGCCCGCGGCTGATGGCGATCAATGGCGATGAGGGCGAGCCCGGAACCTTCAAGGATCGCTATTATCTCGAAACCGATCCGCATCGCTTTATCGAGGGCATGCTGATCGGCGCGCATGTGGTGGAAGCGCCCGAGATCTACATCTACATCCGCGACGAATATCCGGCCTCGCGCGAAATTCTCGAACGCGAGATCGCGAAACTGCCGCCTGATGGTCCGGTGCTGCACATGCGGCGTGGCGCCGGCGCCTATATCTGCGGCGAGGAATCCTCGCTCCTGGAAAGCCTCGAAGGCAAGCGCGGTCTGCCGCGGCACAAGCCGCCGTACCCGTTCCAGGTCGGGCTGTTCGGATTGCCGACGCTGATCAACAATATCGAGACGCTGTGGTGGGTACGTGACATCGTTGAAAAAGGCGCGGGTTGGTGGAAGAGCCACGGCCGCAACGATCGCCACGGCCTGCGCAGCTATTCGGTGTCGGGGCGGGTAAAAGATCCCGGCATGAAGCTCGCACCTGCCGGCCTGACGGTGCGCGAACTGATCGACGAATTCTGCGGCGGCATGGCGGAGGGACATAAATTCCACGCCTATCTGCCGGGCGGCGCGTCAGGCGGCATTCTGCCGGCATCGATGGACGATATTCCGCTCGATTTCGGAACGCTGGAGAAATACGGCTGCTTCATAGGTTCGGCCGCGGTCATCATCCTGTCCGAGCAGGACAGCGTGAAGGGCGCGGCGCTGAACCTGATGCGCTTCTTCGAGGACGAAAGCTGCGGCCAATGCACGCCCTGCCGCGTCGGCACCCAGAAGGCGGCGCTGTTGATGCAAAAGCCGGTCTGGAACCGCGAACTGCTCGACGAATTGAGTCAGGCGATGCGGGATGCGTCGATCTGCGGTCTCGGCCAGGCGGCCGCGAATCCGCTGACCTCAGTCATTAAATATTTCCCGGAAGAATTCATCCCGAAAGAAGCTGCGGAATGACCAAGATAAAGTTCGAGCTCGACGGCAAGCAGGTCGAGGCCAACGCGGGCGAAACCATCTGGCAGGTCGCCAAACGCCAGGGCCGCGAAATTCCGCATCTGTGCTATTCGCCCGAACCGGATTATCGGGCCGACGGCAATTGCCGCGCCTGCATGGTCGAGGTCGAGGGCGAGCGCGTGCTGGCGGCCTCCTGCAAGCGCACGCCGAGCGTCGGCATGAAGGTGAAATCGGCAAGCCCGCGCGCGATTGCTGCGCAAAAGATGGTGATGGAGCTCCTGGTCGCCGATCAGCCGGCGCGCTCTACGTCGCATGATCCCGATTCGAAATTCTGGCACTGGGCCGAAAAGGTCGAGGTGACCGAAAGCCGTTTCCCCGCCGCCGAGCGCTGGCATGGCGACGCCAGCCATCCCGCGATGCGCGTCAATCTGGATTCCTGTATCCAGTGCGGCCTGTGCGTGCGCGCCTGCCGCGAGGTTCAGGTCAACGACGTGATCGGCATGGCCTATCGCAGTCATAAATCCAAGATCGTGTTCGATTTCGACGATCCGATGGGTGAATCGACCTGCGTCGCCTGCGGCGAATGCGTGCAGGCCTGTCCGACCGGCGCGCTGATGCCCGCGGTAATGCTCGACGAGAACCAGACCCGCGTCACCTATGCCGACAAGAAGGTGGATTCGCTGTGCCCGTTCTGCGGCGTCGGCTGTCAGGTCACCTATCAGGTCAAGGACGACAAGATCATTTACGCCGAGGGCCGCGACGGGCCGGCCAATCACAACCGGCTCTGCGTCAAGGGCCGCTTCGGCTTCGACTACATCCATCATCCGCATCGCCTGACCAGGCCGCTGGTGCGGCTGCCGAATGCAAGTAAGGATTCCAACGACCAGGTCGATCCGGCCAATCCGTTCACGCATTTCCGCGAAGCCTCCTGGGAAGAAGCGCTCGACATCGCCGCCAAAGGCCTCGTCAGGATCCGCGATCAGAAGGGCGTCAAGGCGCTTGCTGGATTCGGCTCCGCCAAGGGTTCGAACGAGGAAGCCTATCTGTTCCAGAAGCTGGTACGCACCGGCTTCGGTTCCAACAATGTCGATCACTGCACGCGGCTGTGCCACGCCTCCTCGGTCGCGGCCCTGATGGAAGGCCTGAATTCGGGCGCGGTATCGGCGCCGTTTGCAGCCGCCATGGACGCCGAGGTCATCATCGTGATCGGCGCCAATCCGACGATCAACCATCCGGTGGCAGCGACTTTCATCAAGAACGCCGCCAAACGCGGCGCCAAGCTGATCGTGATGGATCCGCGCCGGCAATCGCTGTCGCGCCATGCGCACCTGCATTTGCAGTTCAAGGCCGGCAGCGACGTCGCGATGCTCAATGCCATGATCAACACCATCATCAGCGAGGGCCTCACCGACGAGCAATATATCGCCGGCTATACCGAGGGCTATGAGGATTTGAAGGAGCGCATCAAGGAATTCACGCCGGAGAAAATGGAGCCGATCTGCGGCATTCCGGCGGAGACCTTGCGCGAAGTGGCGCGGATGTATGCGCGCTCGCGCGCCTCGATCATCTTCTGGGGCATGGGCATCAGCCAGCATGTACACGGCACCGATAATGCGCGCTGCCTGATCGCGCTTGCCTTGATCACCGGCCAGGTCGGCCGGCCCGGCACCGGTCTGCATCCGCTGCGCGGACAGAACAACGTGCAGGGCGCCTCCGATGCGGGGCTGATCCCGATGTTCCTGCCGGATTACCAGCCGGTCGGGCGCAACGATCTGCGCGCGCCGTTCGAGCGTCTCTGGCATCAGGACCTCGACCCGGTTCGCGGCCTTACCGTGGTCGAGATCATAAACGCGATCCACGCCGGCGAAATCACCGGCATGTATATCGAGGGCGAAAATCCGGCGATGTCGGATCCGGATTTGCAGCACGCGCGTGAGGCACTCGCAAAACTCGATCACCTGGTGGTGCAGGACCTGTTCGTCACCGAAACGGCGTTTCATGCCGACGTCATTCTGCCGGCTTCGGCGTTCGCGGAAAAATCCGGCACCTTCACCAATACCGATCGCCGCGTGCAGCTGGCGCGCGAAGTCATAAAACCGCCCGGCGACGCGCGGCAGGATCTCTGGATCATCCAGGAGATAGCCCGGCGAATGGGGCTCGACTGGCGCTATGACGGGCCGGCCGATGTCTTCACCGAGATGACGCAGGTGATGCCGTCCTTGAAAAACATCACCTGGGAGCGGCTGGTGCGCGAAGGCGCGGTGACCTATCCGGTCGACGATCCCCACAAGCCCGGCAACGAGATCATTTTCACCACGGGCTTCCCGACCGCGAGCGGCCGCGGCAAGATCGTGCCGGCGCGGGTGTTGCCGCCGGACGAATTGCCCGACACCGATTATCCGATGGTGCTCTCCACCGGCCGCGTGCTCGAACACTGGCACACCGGCTCGATGACGCGGCGCTCGCAAGTGCTCGATCAGATCGAACCGGAGGCGGTGGCGTTCATGTCGCCGAAGGATATGCGGCGGTTGAACGTGTGGCCCGGCGATTTCGTCCGGCTGGAGACGCGCCGTGGCGCGGTCGAGGTCAAGGTGCGCTCCGATCGCGACGTCCCGGAGAACATGGTGTTCATGCCGTTCTGCTACGCGGAAGCAGCCGCGAACCTGTTGACCAATCCGGCGCTCGATCCGTTCGGCAAGATTCCCGAATTCAAGTTCTGCGCGGTCAAGGCCGAGCGCGCCGAAATCAGCAACGCGGCGGAGTAAGAGGGGCGTTAAGCCCAAATCCTAGCTTGGAAGCGGCGAGCGTTGATGCATATCAACTTCGCTCGCGGAATCCCGACCAACATCGCGCTAGCTCGGCGACGGTGCGATCCCTCCAATTGGATGCAGTCGGCCTGCATAAATGTGCCCTCGCAAGGCGCCTCGTTGGCTAGCGGAGAAGAGAGGAGTTCAAATGGCTTCAATCGCTCGAATTGCAGTGCCAGCGAGTGCTCTGTTTGCGTCCGGCTGGTTATTCAGAGACCCATCGTCGGTACCGGTTTGGCAAATTGGCTTGGCGCTATTGTTGGCTGGCGTCGGGGTGTTCTGGATGATGTATGCGCGCAAGAGTTAGCGCCGCGCACGCGGTCAATAGTAATGAAAGACCCAAAAAAAGATTGCGGCCTTTAGTGCGATGATGGCGGCGATAGTGCCCCCCGCCGCAAGGACCGTAAGGGCGCTGATACAGAATCGCTTGATCATTGCCATGTGGGCTTCCGCCGCACCTTCGCTAACGGTGTCCCGCCTTCCCATAGAGGAGGGAGCCCGTTGGAAGGGGTCGCGGGTGTGCATCAGCATGGTCATATTCAAGATCCTCTACTCGGATAT
>JBGQCE010000080.1:0-9743 GCA_041495185.1 Bradyrhizobium sp. | reverse complement strand
ATGATCCCGTGGTGATCGATTTCGACGCGCTCAGCGAGAAGCTTGCCGCCCTCGCGCTACTCTCGGTTCCGCCCGTGACGAAGACGCGGCGCTGGCGCATTCCGGTCGCTTATGGCGGCGAGCATGGCATCGATCTTGAGGATGTCGCCAAGACGCTGAAAACGACGCCGGACGATATCGTGGCGCGGCATGCCGCCGGCGACTATCGCGTCGCCATGATCGGCTTTACGCCGGGATGGTCCTATCTCAGCGGCCTCGACGACAGCCTGCATATGCCGCGGCGGCAAAACCCGCGGCTGTTGACACCGGCCGGCACGATCTCGATCGGCGGCGTACAGACCGGCGTGCAATGCCTGGCCGGGCCGAGCGGCTGGCATCTGCTGGGGCGGACTGCCGTGCGAACCTACCAGTTGCATCGCGATCCGACCTTCCTGCTGGAACCCGGCGACCACGTGACGTTCTCCGCGGTCGATCCCAGGACCTTCGCCGAGCAGGACCGTGCCGCGGAAGCTGGCGAGATCGTCGCCGAGTTGATCGCCTCATGAGCAAACTCGTCATTACAGCCATCGGGCCTGCGAGCTCCGTACAGGACGGCGGCCGACACGGTGCCCAGCGCTACGGCCTGACGCCGAGCGGCGCGATGGACCGGATCGCGCTTGCCGCCGCGAACACTCTGGTCGGAAACGCGCCGTTCGCTGCGGGAATCGAAATCGGTCCGTTCGGCGCCGCCTTTACGGCGCGCGAAGGCGCGGTTCGCGTCGCGCTGGTGGGCGCTTCGCGCAGCGCCGACATCGCAGGGCGCGCGGTCGCATCCGATACATCGATGACGCTGGCGGACGGCGAGACCCTGACGCTGGGCTTTGCACGCGGCGGTTCCTTCAGCTATCTCGCGATCGAGGGCGGGATCAAGGGCGAGCCTGTCTTCGGCAGCCTGTCGGTGAATGCGCGTGCGGGGCTTGGCAGCCCGTATCCGCGCCCGCTGCAGGCAGGTGACGAATTGCAGACGCGAGCTGCAAGCGGCGCGGCCGAACGCCGGATCGATCTTCCCGCGGCAGTGGACGGACCGATCCGCTTGGTGATGGGTCCGCAGGACGACGAATTCGGGGATGCCACGAAGCTGTTTCTCGACAGCGAATGGAAGATTTCGGCGACCAGCGATCGCATGGGCTACCGGCTTGATGGCCCGGTGATAAAGCATCTGCACGGTCACAACATCGTCTCCGACGGCACCGTGAACGGCAGCATCCAGGTGCCCGGTAACGGCGCACCCATCGTGCTGATGCCGGACCGCGGCACCAGTGGCGGCTATCCCAAGATCGCAACCGTGATCTCGGCCGATCTCGGGCGGTTCGCGCAGATTCCCGCCGGAAAGGGTTTTCGGTTCAAGGCCGTCAGCATGGCGGAAGCGCAAGCCGAGGCCCGGAAGTTTTCGGACCTGCTGCGCACCCTGCCCGACCGGCTCCGCCTCATCGACACTTTTGATCTCAACATCGAAGCACTGCAGGATGCTAATGTCGCCGGCAGCGCCGTCAGCGCGGTCGACGCCGGGACATGGCAAACTCCATCTGCAGATGTGCAGGCAGCGGACTAACCAGAGATCCACTCGCGCAAGGGGACAAGTACATGAAGACGATCGATCTCAATTGCGATCTCGGCGAAGGATTTGGTGCGTGGGAAATGGGCAATGACGCCGCCATGATCGAGCTCGCGACATCCGTCAACATCGCCTGCGGTTTTCATGCCGGCGATGCCAATACCATGCGCAAGACCGTGGAGCTTGCGAAGGCGCGCGGCGTCAGCATCGGCGCGCATCCCGGTTACCTCGATCTGCACGGCTTTGGCCGCCGGCCGGTTCACGGCCTGAAGGCGCCAGAGATCGAAAACCTGGTCGCCTACCAGATCGGCGCGCTGCAGGCGATCGCGACTGCGGCCGGTCACAGGGTAACCCACGTCAAGGCGCATGGCGCTTTATCGAACGTCGCCTGCGAGGACGACATGACCGCCAAGGCAATCGCCTCCGCCATCAAGGCGGTCGACCCCAATCTGATCTTTGTGGTGCTCGCCAATTCGCGCCTGGTGCAGGCCGGCGAAGCCGCCAATCTGCCGATGGTGCATGAGGTGTTCGCCGACCGCGCCTATGAAGACGATGGCTCGCTGGTGTCGCGCCGCAAATCCGGGGCGGTGTTGCACGATTCGAAGGAGATCGCGCAGCGGGTGGTGCGGATGGTGCAGGACGGGGCCGTCGTGTCGGTCACGGGCAAAGTGATAAAAATGCGCACCGATACCGTCTGCATTCACGGCGATACGCCGGGCGCCGTCGATATCGCGCGCGGCGTTCGGAAGGCATTAAAGGACGCCGGCATCGAAGTGGCGCCGTTCAAGGTGAATTAGCGGCTATGATGCGCGTCGAGCCTTTTGCCCCCCGGTAGTTCGGCAGCGGACCAACGCGCAACATCCTACTGGCAACGCGCACGCTATGCTGTAAGCTTGTCGCCGGACTGGCCGGTCTTCTCTTGCCCGGCCGCTCGACCGCAACAAAAAAAGCCAATTTTGGAGGATTCCCCATGTCAGCTCCCACGAGCCGCGTCTCGCTCAATCGCCGCACGCTTCTGCGTGCGGGCGCCGGCATGGCCGGCATTCTCGCCACCGGCCGTGCACCGGCATTCGCGCAAGCCCAGCCGAAAAAACTCGTGTTCGCACACATCAACGCGATCCCGGAATCGGCCGCGATTGCGTTCGACTGGATGGCGAAGGAAGCAACCACACAGTCGAAGGGCGCCCTTGACGTGCAGTTCTTCGGCAAGACTTTGATCCCGCAGGAACTGGAGATCATGAACGCGGTCAAGTCGGGCAGCGTCGCGATGGGCAGCCCGGCGGGCGCCGCCGCAACGGTGTTTCCGGAAATGGGCGCGCTGCTGGTGCCCTATCTGGTGAAGGATTATGCCTCGGCCTACGCCATGCTCAACGGGCGGATCGGGGACAAGCTCAGCAAGCAGATCGAGGACAACTACAAGCTCAAGGTTCTCTGCTATTTCGATTACGGCTTCCGCCATTTCTGGACCGCGAAGAAGCCGATCGTCGAACCGAAAGACCTGCGAGGCCTGAAAATCCGCGTGCAGCAGGCCAAGATATTCGGCGACACCATCAACGGGCTCGGCGGCAACGCCGTGCCCATGGCGTGGGGTGAAGTCATCACGGCCGCCAAGCAGGGCGTGATCGACGGCGGCGATCTGCCGATCGTCAACATGAAGGCGCTGAAGATCTACGAGGTGTCGAAATATGCTTCCCTCACCTATCACAATTACGGCCCGACCAACGCGGTGATGAATCTCGAAATCTGGAACGGGCTGTCGGCGGAGCACAAGAAGCTGATCATGGATCTTTCGCGCGCCGCGCAGGAGAAGATCCGCGAGATGACCGAGTCGGTCGACAATTTCGCGAAAGCCAAGGCGGAGTTGGAGCCGTTTGGCATGACCGTGGTGGAAGCCAAGGTCGACGAATTCCGGAAAGTTGCGCAGCAGAAAATATGGCCGGCCTACAAGGCCCAGTACGGCGCATTGTGGGACGAGATCGAAGGCTTCAAGGTCTGAGTTAACAGCGGGGCCGGCGCCTGACTTCTTCAGGCAGGTCGTCGGCCCCCTCGCCCACCCCATCAACCGCCGGAATTCCATCGCGCATGCTGCGTATTCTCTCAGCCGTCCCGAAACTCACGGTCACGGCGCTGATCATCCTTGCCATCGTCAACCTGCTGGTCGGCGTGATCCTGCGCTATTTCGTCGGCGCCATCACCGACTGGCTCGATGTCGACCCGGTGCCGTTCACCTGGGTCGAGGAAGTGGGAGAGCTCTCGCTTGCATGGCTGACGCTGATCGGCGCCGCGATCGGCATCCAGTCACGCTCGCATTTCACGCTCGCCGTGTTCGTGCATCGCCTGCCCGAGACCGCACAGCTCTGGATCCACCGCTTCAATCACGCACTGATCGCGGGCGTCGGCCTGCTTGCTGCGTGGTACGGCTTCAAGCTCTGTCTGCTCAACCGCACGCTCACGACGCCCGGCCTCCAGATCAATCTCGCCTGGCTCTACGCCTCTGCCGTGGTCGGCGGCATCCTGATCGCCGTCTACGGCCTCGCGATGATGATCTCCCCGCTGCCGCAAGGCGAGCCCCAGCACTGAGACGGACCATTCATGCTGCTTGCGACTGTCGCCATCGTTTTCGCTGTGCTGGTTCTGCTCTCGATGCCGATCGTGTTCGCGCTCGGCGTGGCCGGCATCGCGGGACTGTGGATCGGCGGCTACCCGATGCAACAGCTTTCCTCGGCGCTCGTGTCGGGCTCGCAGAGCTGGGTGCTGCTGGCAATCCCTGCTTTCGTGTTCGCCGGAAATCTGATGGAGCGCTGCGGCATGAGCCACGCGCTCGTGGAACTGGCGCGCGCAATGATCGGCTGGGTCAAGGGCGGGCTCGGCATGTCGGTGATCGTGGTGGCGTATTTCTTCTCCGACATCTGCGGATCGAAAATGGCGGAAGTCTCCGCGCTCGGCTCAGCCCTGATGCCGCCGCTGACCAGGGCCGGCTACGACCGGCGGGATTCAGCCTCGCTGATCGCCGCCGGCACCGCGATGGGCATGCTGGTGCCTCCGGCGATCTTCATGATCGTGATCGCGCAGGTGACCAACACGTCGGCGGTGGCGCTGTTCGTCGCAGGCTTCGTTCCGGCTATGGTCATCATGCTGTGCCTGATGGCAGTGGTTTACATCCGCGCGCGCCAGAACGACTGGCCGGTCGATTCCAGGCCGAGCCTTGCGCGCCTCGGCCACGCGGCGCTGCACGCCGCCGTGCCGATGGTGGTGCCGTTCGTGATCCTCGCCGGCTTCATCCTCGGCATCATCACCGCGACCGAGGCCGGCGCCGTGGTCGCAGGTTACGCTTTCCTCGCCGCCAAACTCTACTACCGCAATGTCTCGTGGCGCGAGATGGGCAGGATCGCCTACGACAGCGCGATCCTTACCGCAGCGGTGGTGTTCCTGCTCGCGGTAGCCTCGGTCTATCAATACCTGATGGGCGTGAGCGGGGTGCCGCAATTGCTGGGCCAGTTGCTCGGGCCGTTGAAGATGCACCCGTGGCTGTTCCTGATCGGAACCGCCGTCATGACTTGCCTGTTCGGCATGCTGCTGGAAGGGCTGCCCGCCGCGGTCGTGCTGATTCCCGTGGTGTTTCCGATCGCCGAAGCCATGGGCATCGACCCGATCCACTTCAACATCGTGCAGACCGCGGCCGTCGGCATCGGGCTGTTCCTGCCGCCGATGGGGGTGGGCTTATTGATGGCGCTGCGCTTTGCCAATCTCAGCGTCGGGCAGCACTTCCGCACCTATGTGCCGTACATGCTGGCACTGTTCGCCGGGCTGCTGCTGATCATCTGCATCCCCGAGATCAGCCTGACGCTGCCGAGGCTGGCGGGTTTGATCAGGTAAGGGGCGGTCTACGGCCCACCCTGCAACATCAGAACGGGTGAACCGAGAGCGTGCCGAACACCACGGCCGCGATGACGGCGAATGCACCGTACAGCGCAGCCGCATGAAGCCCACTTGCGGTCCGCCCCGAAAGGGAACGCGCGTGAAAGTGCAGACGGGCTTCCGCCGATAGTTCGCGCATGGTCGATCTCCAACGCCGCATCGACCATCATCAATTACTGTTCGAGGCCGGATACAAGGCGGCCCCGGAAATAGCGATATCAACGCTCCGGTTGACTCCGATCGCAGTCAAAAATTCTCTGCGATGGATTCGGCTGGGAATTTTATTCGTTCATATTTGACGCTGATTGGAATCGCATCGCGCATGATCCGCCAAAGTGTGGGCGGTTTGGCGATAAGATCATCGCGCACTTCTAATAGACGTCCTGCTGGAACCGGCCCTTCTTCTTGAGTTCCCCGACAAACAGGACGGCCTCATCGGTGGTGCGCGCGCCGAACTGGGCAACGATATCGACCAGCGCGCGTTCGACGTCCTTCGCCATCCGCTTGGCGTCGCCGCAGACGTAAACGTTCGCGCCTTCCGCCAGCCAGTTCCACAATTCGCGGCCGACCTCCCGCATGCGGTCCTGCACATAGAATTTCTTGTCGCCGTCGCGCGACCACGCTAGCGACATCCGGGTCAACAGACCCGAGGTTTTCATGGCGTTCAGCTCGTCGGAATAGAAGAAGTCGCATTCGCTGCGCTGATGACCGAAGAACAGCCAGTTTTTGCCCGGTGCGCCGGTGGCCTTGCGATCGAGCAGGAAGGCGCGGAACGGGGCGATCCCGGTGCCCGGCCCGATCATGATAATCGGCGTCTTCGCATCCTTCGGCAGGGCGAAGCCATGGGCCTTCTGCACATAGACCTTCACCTCATCGCCGGGATTGATGCGTTCGGCGAGGAAAGTCGACGTCAGTCCGAAGCGCTTGCGCTTGCCGACCAGGTAACGCACACAGTCGACCGTCAGCGACAATTTGCCAGGCGTCGCATTGTGCGACGAGGAGATCGAATAGAGCCGCGGTTGCAGCGGCTCCAGCGCTTCGACGAAGGCTTCCGGATGCGGCCGTACGCCGGTGAACTTCTGCAGCGCCGCCATCACGTCGAGTGTCGCGGCGTCGCCGTCGGGATCCTCCCCTTGCGCCAGTGCGCGCGCTTTCTCGCGCTGCGCTCCGCCGGTAATGAAGGAGAGCAGTTCGAACAGCGAATCCGGCGCGGGCGCCAGCGAAACATCTGATATCAACACTTCGCGAAGCGTCCTGCCTCTGACCTCAGTGGTATGTGACGCGCCGAGCATGGCGATAATCTGGTCCACCAACCCGACTTCGTTGCGGGCAAAAATGCCGAAGGAATCGCCAACGACATAGTCGAGGCCGCAAACGCTGAGGTCGAAATCGATATGCCAGGTTTCCTTTTCCGAGCCCTTCTTGTTCAGCAAACGGCGCGACACGAATGTCGCCGCTATCGGATTGTCGCGCGAGCGCCCCGGCTCCGCCGTGATGACAGGCGCTGCTTCGACGGGCGCGAGCGAGGGGCTCGGCGAGGTTACCGGCGCCCTCTCCAGTTCCTCATGCAGCGCCTTCAGCATCCGCGCGGTTTCCTTGCCGCCGGGTACGCACAGATTAAGACGCGCCTCCGTCTTGTTCGCGATCGCGTCCGAATAGTCGTTGCAGTTGTAGCCGCACTGGCCGCAGTCCTGCTGCGCCATTGCCGCCATCATGCGCCGGCGCAACGGGCGGCCTTCTGCGAGCTTCATGCGGTCTGATATCGCCATGGTCTGGTCGTGCCAGGGTGCTTCGCCGTCGTCGCCGTCGCCCGCGGGCGCCAGCACCGCGCCGTTTTGTCCGGGCGCCAGCGGCGCCGAACCGTCAAGCGACAGCATTCCCACCAGGAAACCGTTCAACCACGAACGCTGACCATCGGAGAACGGCGCGTTCGCCGGAATGATTTCGAGCCGTGGCGGAGGGGTCATCTGGTTCATGCTGTTGCTTCCGCCAGCTTGCGAAGGGCCTCGCCGTCATGACGGCGTGAAAAGGCGAGAAACGTCTCGTCGGCCGAGATGCGGTTGGCGAGGTAGGCCTTGAGCAGCCGCTCCACCGTCTTGGGCGCGTCCTCCGCCCTGACGTCGCGATAGACCTCCTGCCCGATATCGGCATCCGGTCCGAAGCCGCCACCGGCGTAGAGGTGATAACCCTCCACCGTGTCGTCATCGCCGCCGGCCGGCACCTTCGCCGCGAGCAAGCCGATATCGCTGATATGATGCTGGGCGCAGGAATGATGGCAGCCGGTGAGATGGATATTGAGCGGCGTTTCCATCGGCACGCGGGTTTCGCACCAGTCGCCGATCTCGGCGGCGTGGCGTTTGGTATCGGAGGCGGCGAACTTGCAGCCGGAATTTCCAGTGCACGCGACGAGTCCGGCACGGATCGACGATGCCTTGACGGCAAGACCGAGTTTGTCGATCGCAGCGGTCGCCAGATCAACGTTTTCGTCGCGCACGCCTGAGATCAGCAGATTCTGCCAGACCGTAAGGCGGATATCGCCGTCGCCGAGGTCCTGCGCGATTTTGGCAAGGCCGCGCATCTGGTCGCACGCAAGCTTGCCTATCGGCAGCACAACGCCGATCCAGTTCAGTCCCGGCTGCTTCTGCTGGTGAACCCCGATATGGGCCAGCCGATCGAACCGCGGACGGGGAGCGATCGCATCCGCCGGAGCGCGCACCAGTTTGCGGCCGAACTTCTCCTCGACCGCGAGAAGGAATTTTTCCACACCCATGCCGTCGAGCACATATTTGAGACGCGCCTTCAGCCGGTTGGTGCGGTCGCCGGTTTCGATGAAGACCCGGACGATGGCGTCCGCGACCATGGTCGCGTCCTCCGGCTTCACGATGATTCCGGTTTCCCTGGCGAAATCGCGATGACCGGTGATGCCGCCAATCCCTAAGCGAAACCAGACGCCAGGCTCGACGCCGAAACCGTCCTTTACTTCGATCGCCGCGAAGGCGATATCGTTGGTGTCTTCGAGTACCGCAATCTTGCCGGCGCCGTCGAACCCGACGTTGAACTTGCGCGGCAGGCCCGTCAGCGAGCGGTCGTTGAGAATGTGATAGTGCCATTCGCGGGCGTAGGCGCGGGTGTCGATCAATTCCTGCGGATCGATCCCGGCGGTCGGCGTGCCCGTGACGTTGCGGATATTGTCGGCGCCCGAGCCGCGCGAGCACAGTCCGATATCCTGAATTCCCTCAATGAGCGCTACCGTATGCTTCGGCAGTATCTCCCTGATCTGGATATTGGCGCGGGTGGTGATGTGCGAATAGCCGCCGCCGTAGCGTTCGGCGAGATCGGCGACACCGGCGAATTGCCAATGTTTGAGAATGCCGTTCGGAATGCGCAGGCGCGACATGAAGGAGTTTTGCGTCGGCGCCACATAGAACAATCCGTAATAGCGCCAGCGGAAATTATCCGGCGGCGTCGGTGGCGTGTTGTGCCGGGCTTGCTCCTTCAGGCGCTCATAGGCATCGAAGGGATGCTGCTCGCGCTTGAACTTCTCCGGATCGGATAATTTCTTGCCGTCCTGGAGAAACTTGTCCTGAGCCTTGAGGCCCGCGGCGTCTGGACCGACCGGTTCCGGAGCGGCTTTCTCGACCGCCGCCCCGCCACCGGCGAGAGGAGTGACACCCCGGCCGACGCGTCCAACCTGCAGGCCGGACATAAAGCCTTCCAGATAGCGCTTCTGCTCGTCGCTAAAGTCGGGAGTTGTTGTTTCAAGTTTCATGATGCGCAACGATTCCGTTATTCTGCGGGAACTTGCGCTGCCACCGGCGAGGCCATCGGCTGTCCGGCTGGCTTGTAGGTCGCGTACAGCGCTATCCCCGTGAACAGCACACCGCCGACGAGATTGCCGAGCGTGACCGGGATCTGGTTCCACACCCACCACTGATAAACGCTGACCTTCGCGCCCATCAGCATGCCCGTCGGAATGACGAACATGTTGACGACGGCGTGTTCAAAGCCTTGAGCAAAGAAGGTGACAATCGGCAGCCACGCGGCAACGATCTTGCCCACGGTCGAGGTTGACGTCATGGCCATCACGACGCCCATGCACACCAGCCAGTTGCAGAGAATGGCTTTGACGAAAACGCTGATCATGCCGGCGGCGCCGAGCGCTTCGTTGGCGACCGTCTTTGCTTCCGCGATGGCAACGATGCGCGCCGCGACACCGGCGGGTGCCGCGGTT
>JBGQCE010000079.1:0-9784 GCA_041495185.1 Bradyrhizobium sp. | reverse complement strand
GGGTCGCACCGGGCGCAGCCGATGCGGCCGGTCGAGGGCATCGCGCGTAGCCCGAGCTCTATCAGTTGACGAATAGCGTCGGAGCGGACCGTGCGATGAGCTTCCGCCCAGGCGTCGACATCTGCGGACAGTGTTTCCGACATTTTCACTGCGCTGATGGCATCACGGCCCGAACCCGGACGGGCGCTGTGGTCGGGATTCCCTTTGATAAGTTCGGGCACGTCTAAAATCCGCCGATCGACTAACTTATATATCAACGCGCTTTTCGCCCTTGGGCGATTTGACGGGGATCAAGGAGGTGGCGCGCGGCTGGCCTGGTCTGCCGGAAGGAGTAGTCAAATAAATCATTTCAGAACATGCACTTAAGGTGCGCTTTGGTAAGCCCCGAAACCTTTTGTTTTCAGAGGCCTTTTTTGTTCAATATGCGAATTCGAGCGCTAACTGCGAACCCGAATTTCAGACCAGCCCGTATCTATTGACGATTTCAAAATCCGGATCATCCCGAAAGCATGACCACGCCACAGGATAGCGATACATTCTACAGCAGCATTCCGGTCTTTCGCGGCTTCGCAAGCCTGATGGACCCGGCGCTGTATTCGCCGTTGCCGGATGACTGGACCATCGGCGTCGCCGACATCGTGGAATCGACCAAGGCGATCGCGGAAGCGCGTTACAAGGCAGTCAACATGGCCGGCGCCGCCGTGATCGCGGCGGCCACCAATGCGCTGGACGGACGCGAGTTTCCCTTCGTGTTCGGCGGCGACGGGGCAAGCTTTGCGATATCGCCCGACGATCTCGATCGCGCCCGCGATGCGCTGGCGGCGACCGCGACCTGGGTCAGGGATGATCTCGACCTGGTGATGCGGGTGGCGCTCGTCCCGGTCGCGGCCGTGCGGGCGCAGGGCCTCGACGTCCGCGTCGCCCGGTTCGGGCCATCGCCGAACCTGTCCTATGCGATGTTTTCCGGCGGTGGGCTGGGCTGGGCGGAAGCGGCGATGAAGCGCGGCGAGTTCGCGGTGCCGGCGGCGCCGGCGGGCACGCAGCCCGACCTCACCGGGCTTTCGTGCCGGTTCGAGGAAATTCCCTCGGTGCGCGGCCTCATCCTCTCGGTGCTGGTCGTGCCCGCGCGCGGCGCCGACGCGAGCGCCTTTCGCAAGCTGATCGAAGATGTCATCGCGCTGGTCGAGCGCAGTCCGGATGCCGGGCGGCCGGTGCCGCCGGGCGGACCGCCGCTTCGATGGCCGCCGGCCGGCGTCGAATACGAAGCGCGCGCGCAGCGCGGAGGACCGCTGTTCAAGCGGCGTGCCGCCGTGCTCGCGCACACGCTGTTTGCCTATCTCATCATGCGCTTCGGCATCAGCGTCGGCGGCTTCGTTCCGAAGACCTATGTGCAGCAGGTGGTGGAGAATTCCGACTTCCGCAAATACGACGATGGATTGCGCATGATCCTCGATTGCACGCCGGAGCTTGAGAATGCGCTGACACAGCGCCTCGCCCAGGCTGCCTCCGCAGGCATCGTGCGATATGGCCTGCATCGGCAGGATGCCGCGATGATGACCTGCTTCACGCCTTCGGCGATCCGCAGCGATCACGTGCACTTCATCGACGGCGCGCGGGGCGGCTATGCTTCGGCGGCGACGGCGTTGAAGGCGATGGCGGCCTGATGTCACTAACTCCTCATGGTGAGGAGGCGCACTTGCGCCGTCTCGAACCATGAGAACACGTACAACGCCATCCTTCGAGACGCGGCGAAGACGCCGCTCCTCAGGATGAGGAAAAGATCACGCGTGGCTTCATCGGGCGGATCGGGTCCAGGTCTCGCCGCCGCACAGCGCGCCGACGCAACCTTCGACCTTCAGTGTGCCCGGGCCCGACACCGAGATATGGCTCGCATAGCTGTTGCCGTCATCGGCATTGTAGATCTGGCCGGACCATTTGTTCGGACCTGAAGGCGGCATGCCCATGAACAGCGGAAGTCCGATCATCGGGCGTCGTGCCAGGGACGGGTTGGGATTCTTGTCATCGACTTGAGGTTTTCCGGTCGCGGGATTGATCGGGTCTTTCAGCCACACGATGACTCCGCAAATCCCTCCGCGGCATTTGCTGACACGCACTTTTGCGTCGCCCGCCTGAGTGAGCCAGATACCGTTCGGCCCCCCGCCGCCGTGCGCTTTGGCGGCCGGTGCGACAAGCAACGCCGCCAAAATCGCAAGAATGAAGCCGAATCTGCAAGCCATAGACCTCTCCCGGAAAAGCAGGTCTGCATAGCAACAAATTCAATTTGTGCAATGCCATATCCGTTGGCTTGCACGGGTCATTTGCCCCATCGCGTCAGGCGAATGGAGGCGGCCGTGCTCAGCCCGAACACGACCATGGCGCCGCCGACCAGTGCGAACAGCGTCCAGGCCGGTGCGTCCGATGATGCCAGCCACCAGCCGCCGATCGCGACCATCAACAGCCGCAAGGTAGAGGCCAGCACCGGGCCTCCCACCTTCGCAGCACCTTGCGAGGAGAAATAAAGGCTGACGCCCATCCCGAAAAAGACGAAGGCCGGTCCGGCCCACGCAAAGTACGAATTCGCCGCAGCCGTGACGCCGGGATCCCGGGTGAACAGGGATACCCAGAGCGCCGGTTTGATCGCCACGACGAGACCGACCAGGCCGACGCTCAGGCCGGAAACCGCGCCCGCGGTCCAGGTCACCCGGCGCGCCCGCGTCACGAGGCCGGCGCCAACGGCCATGCCGACCATCGGCACCGAGGCAACACCGAAAGCGAATGCAATCGGAATCAGCAGGAATTCAAGCCGCGAACCCATGCCGTAACCGGCCAGCGTCTCGGTACCGAAGCCGGCCAGGATTTTGGTAAAGATCAAAATGGTCAGCACGCTCTGCAGCGGCGACAGGCATGCGACCACGCCGACCTTCAGGATATCGATGAACATGCCGCGTTGAAACGTGAAGGCGGAGAAATTCAGCGTCAGCCGGCTGCGGCCGCTGATCAGGTACCACAACAGGAATATCGCCCCGAGCGAGAACGCAATGAGTTGGCCTGAGGCAACGCCGCGCATTCCCAATTGCGGCAGACCGAAAAGGCCGAGGCCGAGCGTGCCGCCGACAACGATCTGAACCAGCGCCGCGCCGATCAGCGTAGCCGACGGCAGCCGCATGTCGCCGGTGCCGCGCAATACCGATGCGAGCGTATTGACCAGCCAGATTGCAATCGCGCCGGAAAACAAGACTTGCGAATAGTTACAGGCCTCCTCGAGCACGCGGCCGCGTCCGCCCAACAGCGCGAAGAATTGCCGCCCGAACAGAAGCATGGTCACGGTGAAGAAAAGTCCGCCGCAGGCACCAATGATGGCCGCATGCAGGGCAAGCGTCGCCGCGCGATCGCGATTCCCGGCGCCGAGCGCGCGGCTGATCGCGGAGGAGACGCCGCCGCCCATCGCGCCCGCCGACATCATCTGCGTCAGCATGGCGAAGGGGAAAACCAGCGCGATACCGGCGAGCGGCTCGGTCCCGAGCCGGCCGATATAGGAGGTCTCGGCGACCGCAACCAGCGTGGTGCCGACCATGGCGATTGTGTTGGGAAGGGCGAGCCTCAACAACGTCGGCAGGATCGGTGACGTCAGCAGGCTGTTTACGGGAACGTTGACCGGGGCTGCGCCGATCGGGGCGTCAATCGTCATGCGATATCCAGGCGTCAGCGGGCAGGCTATAGATTATGATCAACATACTATGAGCCGGGCCGGGCCGACGCCACCCCCTGACCGCGCAGGGGTCACCAGGGCAGGCCGCATAGGTCGATGGCGCCCTCCCGCGGCGCGCGCCTGAGGTCGAATATGAAGGGCGCCATCGCCTCGAAGCGAATTCGGCCCTCAGGTTGCTCGGCGTAGACTTCTCCGGTGAAGGGATGCCAGCCGCGTGACTGATAAAATGCGAAATTGTGAGGCTCGCAGAACAATAGCGCGAACTCGACCGCCTCGTGGTCGCGCATGGTCTGGACGGCGGCGTCAAGCGCGATACTGGCATAGCCGCGGCGCCGGCAATCGGCCCGGGTCGAAACACCACCGATGCCGCCGGCGTTAAATTTGCGCCCGTTCCAGGTCACGTTGCGGAAGTAGATGCCGACGTGACAGGCAAGGCCGTCCGAGGGCGCTTCGATCAGCACGCGCAGGTCGGCATGGGCCCATTTGACGTGACCCCAGGACAACTTCTCGACCTCGTGGGGCGGCCAGACCGCGTCGAGCAGCGGCTCTGCCAGCGGCCACGATGTGTCTCCGTTCAAAATGTCGATCTCGATACTCATTTCGCTCTCACTTTTTCGCGCAGCACGTCTCCTCTTACGCGTTGGGCGGCGGGTAAGTTACCGATTTCGACCCGGGGCAAACGGATTTTCGCAGGGCGCGCGCGCCAAAGGCACAGATTCCATGACGATCCGGGCGGGCGCCGCCTCGGACCGGGTGTTATGCCAAATTGCGGTGTTTAAGACCGATGGAACCTTCTATAAGGGTTCCCGTTAGACCCACGTCTCCCATCATTTTCGGACATCACCCCATGACCTTCACGCTTCCCAACCTTCCGTATGCCTATGACGCGCTTGCGCCCCATATGTCGAAGGAAACGCTGGAATATCACCACGACAAGCATCATCAGGCCTATGTGACCAACGGCAACAATCTGCTGAAGGGCACGGAATTCGAGAGCAAGTCCCTCGAGCAGATCGTCAAGGGCTCGTTCGGCAAGAATGCGCCGCTCTTCAACAATGCCGGCCAGCATTACAACCATCTGCATTTCTGGAACTGGATGAAGCCCAATGGCGGCGGCAGCAAATTGCCCGGCCGCCTGGAAAAGAAGATCACCGAGGACCTCGGTGGGCTCGAAAAATTCAAGACCGATTTCGCCGCCGCCGGCGTCGGCCAGTTCGGCTCGGGATGGGCGTGGCTGTCGGTGAAGAACGGCAAGCTCGAAATCTCCAAGACGCCCAATGGCGAGAACCCGCTGGTGCATGGCGCCACCCCGATCCTCGGCGTCGACGTCTGGGAGCACTCCTACTACATCGATTATCGCAATCGCCGCCCCGACTATCTGAAGGCGTTTGTCGATCATCTGGTGAACTGGGAGTATGTCGACCAGCTGTTCTCGAAGGCCTGATACTTTTTTTGAGGCACAAATTTTGGGGCGGCAGCATCGAGCTGCCGCCCCTTTCATTTGTGCCCCGCCGCTTCCTGATCCTTGCGGGGATCGCAAGCTTGCGGCAAAACCTGTGGGTGGCGGGGGCTCATCCCGCATGCGGGAAGAGCTTGAGATGAACTATCTTCTGGTTTTTATCGGTGGCGGTGCCGGTGCGTCGCTGCGTCACGCCGTTAACATGATATGCGCGCGCGGCCTCGGCACGGCATTTCCCTACGGCACCTTCATCATCAACATTTCAGGCTCCATTGTCATGGGCCTGATCGCGGGCTATCTCGCCTTCAAGGGCGAAGCGTCGCAGCATTGGCGCCTGTTCCTGATGACCGGCATTCTCGGCGGCTACACCACGTTCTCGGCATTCTCGCTTGATGCCGCCCTGCTCTACGAGCGGGGCGAGATCGGGCTGGCGCTGTTCTACGTGGTGGGGTCGGTGGTGTTTTCGATTGCCGGCCTGTTTGCCGGCCTCGCGCTGGTTCGCCATTTCTCCTGAAGCCGGCGGATGAATAGCGTTTTCAAGCGAAGTGGATACCGGTTCGCGTGAAGAAAACGCTTCAAAACAAAGACTGGGCCTTTCGGTTCTGATTCAATCAGAACCGAATAGGCGCCAAACCCGCATGGGCATCCTTGAGGCGCGCATGGGTATTGTCACTCTTCCGTTTGCATCGCTCACCCGGCGAGATTAAGCAGGTCCAGCTTCATTACGCGCCAGACCCATTGCCTTGTCAGAACTCCCGTTGAAAGATCCGGCGCCCGCCGACGACGCCGCAGACGGCGAGCCGCGTCCGGGCCACATTCGCAAGCCGGTCGGCTGGTCGATGATCGTGATCGGCGTGCTGGTCGCGGTGAGCGCGGTCCTGGTCTGGCGGCGCGACGGCATCGATGGCGTGCTGGAAATCCTGACCCGCGATCTCGCGCTGTTCGGCGGCATCCTGCCGCGCGTGCTGGCGGGCTGCCTGCTCGGTGCGTTCGTCGCGGAGATATTGCCGCACGAGAAGGTGTCGCGATCGCTCGGGCCGCAATCGGGACTGAAGGGATTGCTGATCGGAACGGCGTTCGGCGCGATCCTGCCCGGCGGGCCGTTTACCGCCTATCCGGTGGCGAGCGCGCTGCTCACGGTCGGCGCCGATTTCGGCGCCACCATCGCCATGGTCGTGAGCTGGACATTGATCGGCTACGGCCGGGCCGTCGCCTGGGAATTACCGATCATGGGGACCGACTTCACGCTGTGGCGCATCGTGATCTCGCTGCCGGTGCCGGTGTTGGCCGGCGCGCTTGGGCGTTTTGTCTATGTCCGGATGTATCCGAAGGCCGCGCCATGAGCGCCGCCCTCATCATCGACATCATCCTGTGGGGTTCGGTTGCGGCCGTCGGATTTATCGCACTCCAGCGCGGCCGGCTGGTCCTGACGACGTCGCTGCGCGAAGGCGCCATGGACTTCATCAATATCGTGCCGCGCATCGCGCTCGGCGTGATCGGCTCGGGATATATCGCAGCCGTGATTCCGCAGGAGATCATTACCGGCCGGCTCGGCCCGGACTCGGGCTGGCTTGGTGTCCTCACCGCCGTGATCGCGGGCGCTGCCACGCCGGGAGGGCCGGTGGTCGGCTTCTCCATTGGCGCCGTGGCGCTGAAAGCCGGCGGCGGCCCGCCCCAGGTCATCGCCTATGTGGTCGCCTGGGCGCTGTTTGCCTTCCAGCGGCTGCTGCTGTGGGAAATCCCCTTCATGCCGTCGCGGTTTGTCTGGTTCCGCGCCGCTGTGTCGCTGCCGTTCCCGTTCCTGGCGGCGGCCATCGCGATGGCGCTGGGAAGGCCATAGGCGCTTAGAGGGTGTCGGTGGACACTCGTTATGTTATAATATAACATTTCTTCCATGGTTGCTTCCGATCCCCACAGCCACAACCATGACCACGCGCATGGGCACCTGCACGCCCATAGTCACGGGCCGGCCATACCCCATCCGGCGCAAGCGGCGCCCTGGTCGATCCTGCGCATGACCGTGGTGTCGCGGCTGGGCGCAGCGCTCGCCGTCAGCGCCGCTCTCTGGGCCATCGTGTGGCTTTCGATGAGGTGAGCATGACCGCGCAATTGCAATTCCGCGACGTCACGCTCGGCTACGACCGGCATCCGGCGGTGCATCACCTCGGTGGCGAGGTCGCCGCCGGCGCGCTGCTCGCGATCGTCGGCCCCAACGGCGCCGGCAAATCGACGCTGTTTCGAGGGCTAGTCGGCATCCTCAAGCCCTTGGCGGGCTCGATCGAAACCGGCGATCTCGATATCAGGGATATCGCCTACCTGCCGCAGACGGTCGATATCGACCGCAGCTTTCCGATCTCGGTCTACGATTTCGTCGGCACCGGGCTTTGGCGCTCCACCGGATTTTTCGGCGGCATGGGCAAGGGAGCGCGCGACAAGATCGCGCAGGCGCTTGCTGCGGTCGGCCTCAACGGTTTCGAGAACCGCGCCATCGGCACGCTGTCCGGCGGGCAGATGCAGCGCATGCTGTTTGCGCGGGTGCTGCTGCAGGACGCGCGCCTGATCGTGCTGGACGAACCATTCAACGCCATCGACGCCAAAACCTCGGTGGATTTGCTGGCACTGGTGCGGCGCTGGCACGCCGAGAAGCGCACGGTGCTGGCGGCGCTGCATGACATGGATCTGGTGCGTGCCAATTTCCCCGAAACCCTGCTGCTGGCGCGGGGCAAGGTCGCCTGGGGCTTAACCGCCGAGGTGCTGACCGCAGAAAATCTTCTGGAGGCGCGGCGGATGTGCGAAGCGTTCGACGACAGTGCCATAGCCTGCGCCGCGGACGATCTGCCGTCGCGGGCCGCCTGATGATCTATGACGCGCTGATCGCGCCTTTCACCGAATTCGAATTCATGCGCCGGGCGCTGGCGGCCGTGATCGCGCTTTCGCTGGGTGGCGCGCCGATCGGCGTGTTTCTGATGCTGCGGCGGATGAGCCTGGTCGGCGACGCCATGGCGCACGCCATTCTGCCGGGTGCGGCGATCGGCTTTCTTGTGTCCGGGCTCAATCTGTTTGCGATGACGACCGGCGGATTGATCGCGGGCTTTACGGTGGCGATTTTGGCGGGCGTGGTCGCGCGCACTACCGAGCTCAAGGAGGACGCTTCGCTGGCCACCTTCTATCTGGTGTCGCTGGCGCTTGGCGTGACGATTGTTTCGATCAAGGGCACCAATATCGATCTGCTGCACGTGCTGTTCGGCAACATCCTGGCGATGGACGACCAGACCCTGCTGGTGATCGCGTTCAACGCCACGATTACGCTGCTCGTGCTGGCGGTGATCTATCGCCCGCTGGTGATCGAGAGCGTCGATCCGGTATTCCTGCGCACCGTGAGCCGCGCCGGCGCGCCGGCGCATCTGGCGTTTCTGGCGCTCGTCGTCATCAACCTCGTCAACGGCTTTCATGCGCTCGGCACCCTTTTGGCGGTGGGATTGATGATATTGCCCGCAGGCATCGCGCGGTTCTGGTCGCGCGATATCACCGGCATGATCTGCATTGCGGTCGTAAGCGCCATTGTGTCGGGCTATGCGGGGCTGGTGCTGTCGTTTCAAACCCGCATTCCCTCGGGCCCTGCGATCATTCTGGTGGCGGCGGTGATGTATGTGGCTTCCGTGCTGTTCGGCAGCGTCTCTGGCCTGCTCAGGCAGATGTTTCCCGGCCGCCATCTCGAAGCGTAGCGGTGAGCGCAATGCGGCGGTTTCAACTCTGGCTCGTTTGTCTGGTGCTCGTGGCGGCTGCTCCCGCTCGCGCGCAGGATCGCCCCAACGTCGTCGCCAGCTTCTCGATCCTGGGTGATTTCGCGCGCAACGTCGGTGGCGAGCGCGTCAGCGTCACGACATTGGTTGGCCCCGACAGCGACGCGCATGTCTACGCGCCGGCGCCTGCGGACGCGAAGAAGATCGCGGATGCGCGGCTCGTGATCGTCAATGGCCTCGGCCTGGAGGGCTGGCTGCCGCGGCTATTACAGGCGTCGGGCAGCAAGGCGCCGATCATTGTTGCGACCAGGGGCATCGCGCCGCTCAAATCAGGTTCCGATGCCGATCCGCACGCCTGGCAATCGGTCGCCAATGCGAAGATCTATGTGGCCAATATTCGCGACGCGCTTGTTGCCGCCGACCCCGCGGGTGCCGAGGTCTTTCGCAAGAATGCGCAAGCCTATCTGGTAAAGCTCGATGCGCTCGACCGCGAGGTGCGCGAGGCGATCGCGCTTGTCCCGCAGGCGCGCCGCAAGGTGATCTCGACCCACGATGCGTTCGGCTATTTTGCATCAGCCTACGGTATCGAATTCATCGCACCGCTGGGCGTTTCCACCGAATCCGAGGCCAGCGCGCGCGATATCGCCGGCATCATCACGCAGATCAAGGCTTCAGGGATCCCCGCGGTCTTTCTTGAAAATATCAGCGATGACAGGCTGATCCGCCGGATCTCGGCCGAGACCGGCGCGAGGGTCGGCGGAACGCTGTTTTCCGACAGTTTGACCGGCGAAAAGGGCGATGCCCCCACTTACATTGATATGGTCAGGCACAATATAAAGGCCCTGACGAGCGCGCTGATGAATTAGAGCAGGG
>JBGQCE010000078.1:0-9791 GCA_041495185.1 Bradyrhizobium sp. | reverse complement strand
CCGACGATATCACCGCACAGGCGCTGGGCCGCAGCTTTGAATCGATCTACCCCGGCATCAAGGTCAACGTGTTGCGCACGACCGCCCAGGTTGCCTATCAACGTATCACCCAGGAAATCAAGGCCAGCGCCATTCAATGCGACGTCCTGAGCACGACGGACATCGGTCACTCCGTCGCATTGAAAGCAAACGGCGCGTTGGAAAAATATGTTCCCGACAACGCCAGCAAGGTGCTCGACGTCTATAAAAACTACGATCCGGACGGCTACTATTTCGTCACCTCCGCGGGCATGATCGGCATCGGATACAATACCGCCAAGGTCAAGGAAGCCGACGCCCCCAAAAACTGGACCGACCTGCTCGATCCCAAATGGAACAATAACATCGCGCTCGGCCATCCCGGCTTCAGCGGTTATGTCGGCACCTGGGCGCTGACGCTGCGCAATCAATACGGCTGGGAGTTCTTCGAGAAGCTCGTGAAAAACAATCCGCGGGTCGGCCGCTCGATCAACGACACGGTCACGATGCTGAACGCGGGCGAAAGCGCCATCGCAGGCTCGGGGCCGGTCGGCACGCTGCTCGAGAGCGTGCAAAAGGGCAATCCGCTTGCCATGGTCTATCCGACCGACGGTACCGTGTTGATCATCGCGCCGTCCAGCATCATGAAGGGTTGCAAACATCCCAATGCCGCGCGCCTGTTCATGGAATTCCTCCTGAGCGAGGGCGCATCCAAGATCTGGGTGGATCACTTCAACGAAACAATCCGGCCCGAAGTCTCGGCGCCAAAGGGCGCCAAATCGGCCAAGGACCTGAAGATCATTCGGCCGACGGTCGAACAAATCACCAAGGGCATACCGGAAGTCATCAAGCAGTGGCGCGAAACCTTCGGCGTCTAGTAGCATGATCCGGAAAAGTGGGAACCGGTTTTCCGAAAGATCATGCTCAAACAAGGAAACGAGACCATGATCCGATTCAATTTAATCGGATCATGGTCGAGGTCACGACAGGGCAAGAAAACGTGACTGACAACTCCCTCGACATCCGTACGGTACAATTTTCCGCTCTTGCTTCAAGAATAAAGCGTCTCGACGCGAGCTTCTTGTTATGGCTGGCGCTGATCGCCTTGCTCGCCTTCCTGATATTGAATCCAATTTTGCGGCTGATCATTTCGAGCCTGCAGGAAACCGATACCGGGCGCTTCACGCTCGCCAACTACCGCACGGCCTATGGCAACGTCAGGCATCTGCAGTCGCTTTTGAACTCGCTGGAGCTTGGCGTCGGCGTCGCGCTGCTGGCTACTTGCTTCGCCGTTCCCATCGCCTGGGCCATTTCGCGCACCGACATGCCGGGCAAGGCGTTCATCCGGCTGATGGTATTCGCCGCGTTCGTGACGCCGCCCTATCTCGGCGCTATCGGCTGGATTCTGCTGGCGGGTCCGAATTCAGGATGGCTCAACAAGGTCTGGATGGCGCTGACCGGCGCCGGGCATGGCATCTTCAATATCTATTCGATGACGGGCCTGATTCTGGTCATTGCCGTGACGTCGTTTCCCTATACGTTCGTATTCACGAGTTCGGCGCTCGATCTCGTGTCCTCTGAAATGGAGGACGCCGCCAACATCCTCGGCGCCCGCACGCTTCGCACCACGCTGCGCATCACATTGCCGCTGGTGACGCCGGCGATCATCGGCGGCATCATCATCAGCTTCCTCGAGGCCATCGCGCTGTTCGGCGCGCCCGCGCTGATCGCGCTGCCCGCCCGCTTCAACGTGGTGTCCACCCAGCTTTGGCAATTCTTCGAATATCCGGTCCGCATCGAGGAGGCGGCGGCCTATTCGATGCCGCTGCTCGCCATTACCGTGCTGATGTTCTGGCTGCAGCGCCAGATATTGGGACGCCGGGGCTACACCTCCGTCACAGGCAAGGGCGGCGAACGGCGGATGATCGCGCTTGGGCCATGGCGTTGGGTCATGCTCGGTTATGCGCTTTTTGTCTGCGCGCTTTCGGTTTTCCTGCCGATGCTGGTGCTGGTTCAGGCCGCCTTCGCCAAGGCCTGGGGCCGCGGCTTCAGCATCGACAATCTGACACTGCACAATTTCTACTATCTTCTCGTCGAGCAGACCCAGGCGAAACAGACAATCCTCAACACCTTCGTCTATTCAGCCGTCACGGCTTTCGCCGCGATAAGTCTGTCATTGGCCATCGCTTATGTGGTCAATCGAAAGCTGGTGCCCTGGAGCAACGTGCTGGCCTTTCTCTGCGTAGCGCCGTTCGTGGTTCCGGGCATTGTGCTGGCGATCGGCTTCTATGCCGCATACGCCCCGCCCCCGCTTGCGCTCTACGGAACCGCAACGATCCTGATCCTGGGCTTTACCACCCGCTTTCTCCCCATAGCCTACACATCGAGCGCAGCGGGCTTACGCAGCATCAATCCGGAAATGGAAGAGGCGGTCCGAATTCTCGGCGGCAGCCGCCTTTTGGCAATTCGCAAGGTGCTGATTCCGCTTTTGAAGAAAAGTCTCGCCGGAGCCTGGATCCTGGTCTTTATCCCGGCGACGCGGGAGCTGTCCTCGGCGATCTTCCTCGTTGGACCGAACACGCGTGTTATCTCGGTGATGCTGTTCGACCTGTCGGAGGAAGGAAATTTCGAGGTGCTGTCAGCCCTTGGCGTCATTCTCCTGATCGCGACGGTTGCGATCGCCGGCATCGGATCCAAAATGATCGGACGCGATTTCATGCTGCGGAGGAATAGTTGAGCAGGCTCAAACTAAGCGGCGTCAGCAAGCGCTTCGGCGATTTTCTCGCGGTCGACAACATCGACCTCGAACTGCAATCCGGAGAATTCGTCTCGCTGCTCGGGCCTTCCGGTTGCGGCAAAACGACGACCTTGCGGATGATCGCCGGCTTCGTCGACCCCACGTTCGGCACCATCGAGATGGACGATCAGATTCTCTCCTCCCCCGTCGGCTCGGTTCCACCTGACCGGCGTCAGATGTCCATGATCTTTCAGAGCTACGCCATCTGGCCGAACATGACCGTCGAACAAAACGTCGCGTTCGGACTGGAGCTGCGAAGGATACCAAATGCAGAAGTGAAGCGCCGTGTCGGAGAGATGCTGGAAGTCGTCCACATGAACCATCTGGCCGACCGCTATCCGGCCGAACTCAGCGGCGGTCAGCAGCAGCGCGTGGCGCTGGCCCGCGCGATTGTTATTCGGCCCTCCGTCCTGCTGCTGGACGAGCCTTTGTCCAATCTGGACGCGACCCTGCGGGAGGAGATGCGTTTCGAAATTCGGCGCCTGCATGACGAGTTTCGCGTGACCACCGTTTACGTGACGCACGACCAGGCTGAGGCTATGGTGACATCAGACCGAATAGCCGTCATGAGCCATGGCCATATTGAGCAGGTCGATCATCCGCGCGCGCTCTACAACCAGCCGAAGACGCGATTTGTCGCGGGCTTCATCGGACGCACCAATTTCATCGAAGGCACCAGCGACGGGCATCAGGTTTCGTTCGACGGCTTTGCGCTGCCGCGGTCCGCATTTCAGCGAGATGTACCCTCCGGCGGCACGGCGGTGTTTTCGGTCCGGCCGCATAGCATGCGGCTTTTGGCCGTGCCGCCGGCCGCGCGCGACGACTGTGCCTCGGTCGGAGTCATCGTGCTTGAGCGCGCGTTTCTCGGCGAGCACTGGGATTACCTTGTACGGCCGCGCGAAGGCACGTTGCCGCTCAGGGTAACGACCTCGCCGATGGACGATTTTCCGGTCGGAGCCACTGCCTGGCTGGAGTTTGAACCGCATCAAATGGCGTTGATCGTCTGAATCTGGTCTACCTGAATAAACTGGAGCAAATTGCATGCCCTTCACCCCTGCCTCGAAGGCGCTCGCCCGTTTCAAAGTGCTCGATCTCACGCGGGTGCGGGCGGGCCCGACAGCGGCCCGGCAATTGGCCGACTGGGGCGCCGATGTCATCAAGATCGAACTTCCACGGGGTCTCGACGAGAGCGATATGGGCGGGCCGCGGCACGGTCCCGATTTCCAAAACCTCCATCGCAACAAGCGAAGCCTCACGCTCAATCTGAAGGAAGCCGACGGCATCGAAATCTTCAAACGGATGGTCAAGACTGCCGACGTCGTTATCGAGAATTACCGGCCGGACGTGAAATTTCGTCTCGGGATCGATTACGAGACAATACGTGCGATCAACAAGCGCATCGTCTATGGCTCCATTTCCGGATTCGGCGAGGATGGGCCCTATCGCGAGCGTCCGGGTTTTGACCAGATCGCGCAAGGAATGGGCGGGCTGATGTCGATCACCGGTCTTCCGGGCCAGGGTCCTGTGCGCGTCGGCATTCCCGTCGCAGACCTCGGCGCCGGCATTTTCTGCGCGATGGGAATTCTGGTCGCCTTGCTCGAACGCGAAGTTTCGGGCAAAGGGCAGTGGGTGCAGTCATCGCTGCTCGGGGCGCAAATCTCGCTGCTGGATTTCCAGGCGGCACGCTGGCTGATCGCCAAGGACGTCCCGGGCCAGGCCGGCAATGACCATCCGACCAGCATTCCCACCGGGGTGTTTCCCACCCGCGATGGCCACATCAATATTGCAGCATCGGGCAAGCATATCTTCATGCGCTTTTGCCAAACGCTCGATCTCAATCATCTGCTCCAGGATCCGCTTTTTGCCGACGATGCGTCCCGCTCCAAAAACCGGGCAGCCCTCAATCAGGCCATCTCGGATGTCACGAAGCAACGTCCGAGCGCTGAGCTGATCGAGATCTTGAACAAAGCAGGCGTACCCTGCGGCCCGATCAATCGAATGGATGAAGTCTTTGCCGACCCGCAAGTCCGGCACCTCGGCATGGCCGCGCCGGTCCAGCATGGAGCCCTCGGCAAGATCGAGGTCGTCAATCAGGCCGTCAAGCTTAGCCGAACACCGAGCCAAATTGCCCATCCGACGCCTGAAAAGGGCGAACATACCGAGGAAGTTCTGAGAGAATACGGCTACGATGACAAATCGATCGCCGAGTTTCGCGCCCGAAAGATTGTTTGAATCATAGAAGGTTTCGATAAATAAGCTTTCTGGCATGGCTGAGGGGTAAAATCTCCAAGCGCCGCACAGCCTGGCTGGCGACGCAGTACTGATCGCACCCGTCTCCGCACAAATTCCCTGCTAACAGGGAATTTTACAGGGAATTCTGCGGTTTCGGGTCTCTGAGTAGCCTATTTCGGAGCAAGAAGCCGCTGGGCTGCAATCACTTCTCGAGCAATTCCCTAGGAAAAATAACAGGGAAAATATTTTGACGAACAGGGAATTTTTGTTCGGTGACAGGGAATTTTACTGCAAACGCCAAGACATTGTTCATCGATGAGGTCATGGACGGTGTTGACCTGAAGCTCAAATTCAATGACCCGGCGCACGACAGCCGCACGCCGGATATCATCGTTCAGCCTATTTACGGCACCGTCTACACGACATCGAGCAAGAAGAATGCCGAGCACGGCGGATTTAGCTTCGGCGACACCAACGTCGGGCTGGTGGTTTCCAATCCACGCCTTCCGCACGTCGTATTGAAACGCCCGTGCTCACCTCCCAGGTTGCGCCGACGATCCTGCAGGCGCTCGATATCGAACCAGAGGCACTGAAGTCCGTGCGCGTCGAACATACTCCGGTGCCGCCCGGCATGTGGGACAATCGCTGAATTTCAGCGAACGCGAACACCGAGTGGCGGAGGGACCCCGCGGTCGCGGGGCCCCTTCGGCTTTTCACGCTTCTCAGAAAATGTTTCAAAAATTGCGGCGGAGCCCTACGTCTCGGAGAGGCGGGCGAGCGTTGTTCTTCGCGTCGGGCGTTTTCACTGTCCTCGCATGACCGCATTTGGCGATCGCATCCGTCAGGTCATGCCGCATTCAACGAGATGTCACAAATTTTTCTTCTGCCTGTGATGCAGCTCTGAAAAATTGCATCCCCCGGGGTCAACCCCGGGAGATTATCTCAAAGAAGACAAGGCCACGTTGTTCCATAGCAGATAAAGGAAAGGCTCCCAGTCTGCGAATCGGATGAGCCCCGGCATGATCGTCGACTTCGGATTCTTTGCGCTGCTCTGTTTGCTGAGCGGCGTGCTTGCGTGGGTCGATATTGACCAAGGAATCATTCCGGATTGGTTGAATGGGACCATTGCTGGTCTCGGACTGTCGAAAGCTGTGATTGCCGGTGGTACACTCGCCGGTCTGGAGGCCGCATGCGAGGGCGCGGCAATCGGCGCCATATTCTGGCTGCTGAGGCGGCTGTATTTCGGTTTCAGGAAAATCCAGGGCCTCGGTCTGGGAGACGTCAAATTCCTGGCGGCCGCTGGAATTTGGGTCGGCGTCGCGGGCCTTCCCACGCTTCTGTTGATTGCCGCACTGACCGCATTGGTCTGCGCCTGCGTGATGCAATTGGCCGGACGGCAATTGACCGGTCAGACCTCGATATCGTTCGGACCTTTTTTGGCGATCGGCCTGTTGTTGACATCAGGTCTTCAACAAAGCTGGCCGTGTTGCGGATCACTGAACATTAGTGAGCGGACCTATCAGGTCGCGGCTGCGACGTCACCGACCGCAGCTCTGCGGCGTTCGCCGGTGGCGGAGAGACTTCACTGGCCATCCGTCCCACGTCAGGCTGCGGCAACACGAGGGTGACGACCTGTTGATCCTTTTCCAGGGCCGTTTCCCGGCCCTGAACCGATCGCAGCTTCCAGCCCTGATATTCCTCGCCGACCTTCAGTCGGAGTACCGCCTTGGTCGATTGATCCAGAAATATCCCGAACCCCTCATCGACGCCTGCGACCGTGCCGACCAAAGAGAATTGCGGACGGTCAGGTTCCCTTGGTTTGGGCACAGCGGCCACTTTCGGGCCTGCGGCGGGCGCAACCGCGGGGGGTGGCGGGCGCCGGGACGATGAAAAGATTGGCCGGTCGCGCGTGACGGGAAACTGAGCGAGCGGGATAGCCCACAGCGGATTGGCGCTCAGCGTCCGCTCCGATGCAGGTGCGATCGGTGCGGGTGGAGAGACGACGACTTGAACCGGGGCGGCGGAATTTGTCCAGGCCGACAATGCCGGAGGTCCCACCTGCGCGCCATCGGCCTGATCGGCGTCCAGCGCATCGTTAGAAACGGCGGAGACCGAGCCGGATGAGCCCCCGTGGACCGAAATTGCCAGAACCGTGATCCCGATCGCAAGCTTCCGCATCATTTTACGCCCTGCCATTGCCCCGACACCGCCAGCAGAATTCGCAATTTCGCCTCACCGGACGAGATGGCCGGGGCTTGAACGGCGAGCTGATCGACAAACAAAAAAGGCATTCCGGCTTCGAGATCGTAGATCAGCGGCTGCAATGCCGGCTGATCGATTTCGCAGCTCGCGACCATGCTGACAAATCCTGCCTTGGATTGCGCGCCCTGCAAATCGAGCTGGGACGACAAGACATTGCCGCCGAGCTTCGTCACCGCGCCTGCGACGCGCTGAAGCAGGGACGCTCCCGCGATGGTGACCGTCGCCCCTTCCAGAAACGCCGAGCCCGAAGGCATCAGGGCGTCGGCGGATCGCCCGCCGGGTGCGGGGGCCTTGCGGCCCTCGAGTTGCCCCAGCATGAGCGCCGATGATGCTAACGCAGCCCGCTGGCCGAGAATGTCGACAGTGGAGCTGACAACCATAGCCAGCAGCGCGAACACCAGTCCGGCGTAAGCCGCCGCCGCCAGAATGGGCGACGTTGCGAACGATTTTCTCAAGGCGGCAGTGAGGTTCATGTGCCCGATCCGAAAGACGGCGTGATGTGCGCCTCGATGTGGAAACGCTCACCCGGATCATTCTGCGCACGCGTGGTCGGCGCAAAGAAAGTGGCCCGGGAAAATTGCGGCGACCTCTCCATCAATTGAATCAAGGACGGTGCATCCTGCGTCATGCCGACGACCTGAACCTTGTCGCCTTCGATCCGCAATTCCGTCACATAGGTACTGTCGGGCAGCGCCTGCGAAAGGGCCTCAAGCACAACGACGCTTGATGGAGTCGTCTGTTTGCGCTTCGCGAGAACGCTCAGGGCCGACCCGCCGGCATTCGGGTTGAGACGCAGCGACGCGCGACGTTCCGAAATCCGGCGCAACAATTGTTGCTGTTCGGACTCCAGAGTACTCCCGATGTAAGCCGCGGCGATCAGGGAGGCCGCAGCCGCAAGACCGGCGGACAGCAACACCACGCGCAGAATACGCGGCACATCCATCGCTCGCCCGGTCGCTCCCCGCAGCGACTGGTCGAAGACCTTGATCCTAGCAGGCACGCCCCCGGCGGCCGGAAGCACGGCGAACGCGGCAACAGATGCGGCCCCCAGGCCAGTCGCAAGCTGAATAAGAGGCTGGATTTCATGTTTCGATGTCGCGGCCAGGGTCAGCTCAACTCGCTCATTAGGAATAGTCGAGGGTGGACTCCAGCCAAAAACCACGTCGTCTGCCGTCCAAGGCGTCAGGCGGTCGATCTGCGCGCGGATCATGCCATCGAGAAAATCCACGGCCTGCTTTGGAAAATCGAGCGATCGAAACAGCACCTGACGGGACGTCAGCAGTACTTCAACACGGCTGCCGCGAAGGGTCGTCTCCCATTCCGCAGGCAAGGAGGGGCTGGGCCGGCCATGCGAGAGGCGAAACGAAACCTCAGGCAGGGCGGGGCCTTTTCGCGCCGATGTCACCTTGGCCGTGAACGTGTTGTCGCCGCCTTCGCTGAGCAGGACCTGCCGCCGGAGCGCATACCGACCGGTCGCGGAACTGACGGCCCCGGCAACGGCCGCGATCCATTCATCGAACAGCGATTTGAGTTCAGAGATGATCGCCATCAACCACTCACCAGTTTCCGCGGGCGACGGCCCGCCTCCACGTCATCCTGCCACGACAGTACACGGTAAGGATCCTTGTCCTCGCCCAGCGCGATGACGACCTCCGAGGACGTTCGGCGGCCATTATCGAACTTGACCGTCGTCAGGATTCGAAAGGACGTGCTTTTGGGGATCGTCGCGCTGGCCTGCGCCGGGCCGAGCGCAGTCGCGATCGCAGGCGGATCGCTCGACAACGCCGGCCGCTGGCTCAGGAAATCTTTCAAAGCGGATGGCGTCATGCCGGGTAATGCGGCGATCACCTCGGGCGGCGCGATCAGGACATCGACGTTGGACGATCTGCTAAAAACTGTCACGAACGGCAAAGCGCGATCGACCAGTACCGGAGGCAGGCCGAGAACGAGACTGAGCTCGTTCACATGGGTAAAGAACGACTGTCGCGGAGAATAGGTGAGGCCCGCGGCACCATAAAGCGCCTCTTCGTCGTTGGCAGCGTTGACGGAGGGACGCGTCCGCCACCCGACGATCCGGTCGGCATACTCCTTGGCGGCCCGCTGATCCGCACCGAGAACTGCAAACAGATTGCTTAACATTTCTTTGGAAGCGAAATTGAGATCGACGCGCGCGGCTTCCGAGGCAAAGGTGACGAGAACGTCCGCATTGTCCAGCCGGAAGTGGAACGATCCCCGCGCGGGACGCGCCTTGTCGCTCGCCAGCAGCAACTGATAGCTCGTGAGTTCGAGACTCGCCGACACCAGGGCCTCCGCCTGCAGTCCGGTATCACTGACGGCCAGTGCCTGTGCCGAATTGGACAGATAGACCGAAAAGATCGTCGCCAGCGCCGACAAGGCTGCAAGAATCCATAGCACGGCGACGATCACGAAGCCGCGCTCCGAGGGTATTGCAGCCGTGCGCCGAAGTTCCCGCGTCACTGCT
>JBGQCE010000077.1:0-9913 GCA_041495185.1 Bradyrhizobium sp. | reverse complement strand
GGAAACTAGGTGCAACGCCCGTCTTTGGCAAGGCCAGCGGGGGCACGATAAGCGCTATCCGCGCGCATCGAAGAAGGACTTAAAGCAAAAAGCCCGGGCTGGCCGCCCGGGCTTTTTTGTAACGAAACGCAGCTTTATCAGGCGGCCGGCTTGAACAGCTTCGACGCGCTGGCCTTGATCGGCTCGACGGTGTCGGTCGCAACCTTCTGGGACAATTCGGCGAGTTCCTTGGCATGGGCCGTGAGAGCCTCGAACTGCTTCCTGGCATGAGAGGTCCACAGCTCCATCGCCTCCGAGGGCGATTTCACGCCGATCAGTTCCTGCGCGAAGTCGAGGGTCGCGGTGGTGTTGGCCTTCATGATTTCCATCAGCTTGGCGGAATATTGGCTGGCGCCCTTGCTGGCGTTCGTGAACATCGCCTCGATGGCGGTGTTGTGGCTTTCGGCGACATCCTTGAACTTGGCGTAGCTGTCGCGCGCCTGCGAAACGCCCTTTTCGGCGAACGCACGCATCTGCTCGGGGACCTCGAAGGGAATGATCGAGGCGGAGAATGGATCGGTGGGATTTGCCATGGAGGTATCCTTCGCAACAGGGGTGAATGGTGTGACCCCTTGCGCGCCCGCCAGACAAATGCTGCGAACGTCAGCCTGGATCACGCAGTGGGAATGTCCTTGGTCGGACACCCGACACTTAAGTAATAATATAATGTCAATTTTGTGCAATGCAATGAAATTTAAGGTGCAATGCCGCATAGCAGATCTGGATCGGATGCGTGTGCGGGTTCAAGGGGGCTTTTGCCCCAAGCCTCCCCCCTCCAACCCAACTCGGGTTTACCCGAGTTGGGCACCTTAAATTGTCGAAGTCGGATATATCCGACTTCGATCGGGAGGACGTTGAGACGCCTCAAACCTTGGGTTTGGCGGCATCCATCGCCGCCCGGCTGACGATCTGGCCCATTTCACTGGCCTCCTCGGCGAGCGAGCGCATCTGCGCCTGCACATAATCGCTGTGCAGCCGCATGATTTCGGTCAGATCCTTGGCGCGGAGCAGCGATTGCGCATAGTCCAGCGAGGCCTGCACGTTCTTTTCGGCATCGGAAATCGCCTTGCTGCCGATGTCCTTGGCGCCGGCGCGAACCGTCGCACCCCGCTCCTCGATCGTTCCAGCGGTCTGTTGCGCGCTGCTGACAAGTTTCTCGAAGGCCTTGCGGGCCTGATCGAAGCTCGCTTCCGCCATCAATCGCATTTCCTTTGGAATCTCGAAACGGTCACCCCCTTCTTCACTCATGGCGCCACTCCTTGTTGCGTATCCCTTCACTGGCCCCGGGTTCCCGATCGCCGTTTGCAATAACCAACGCGGGAGCTGGCACAATGGTTCAGACGAAGGGTTCAGCCAAATTAAGGTTATCGCGGCTTTGGATAGCTGCCGGACTGTCCGGCCGTGGACCTGCCGTCTCCCGCGCGCGATACTAACGGTCCGTTAAGGCTGTCATCGTTTGGCGGCCGATTTCCGAGGCCATCATCGAGCGAGCGGCAACCAGTCACCACGATGAATAATGCGGAATTCCAGTTGCGAGGCGTCGGCGATCCGCGACTGGCGGTGCATGCAACGAGCGCCCTGCCCGCGTGGCTCTGGTCGGTCGACGGTACGCGAATCCTGTGGGCCAACCCGGTCGGCGCCAGGGTATTCGGCGCAGCCCACAGCGCGGCGCTCGCCAAAAAGATCTTCGGCCCGGCGGATGCGCACCGGCGTCAGGTAGCGCGGCTTGCTGGCCGCCTGCCTCCAACCGGCGCGATCCGGCTGGAGCGGCTGCGCGGCTTCGGCGCGCCGCTCGGTCAGCTCGTCAGCTGCGGCTGCGCGCGGCTTGATTTTGCCGATGGCAGCCACGGCATTCTGGTTGCGGCCGCCGAAACCGCAGGCCGCACGATGCCGCTGGTCGAGCGGCTGCAGCACCTGGTCGAAGGCATCGATACGCCGATTGCCGCCTTCGCGCGCGACGGCATGTTTGTCGGCGCCAACGACGCCGCGCGTCGGTTGCTCGGCTTTCGCAATCTCTCCGAGGCCGGCCTTGAGCAAGCGCGCAACGACGCGCTAAAGCAGGGCCGCGTCGAGACGCCAATCGGCGTCGGCCACATGGTGCTGCAGCGCGTCGGTACCGGCGCGGATGTCGGCCTCGTTGCGCTGATCACACCGGGCGCCAGCGGCGCCGCGCACATCAGGCACGTTGTACCGGCATTGCCGGAGACGGCTGCAGCGAAACCGGTGCATGAGCCGGTCGCGCCGCCTGCGGAGCGGCCGACACCTGACTACGAACAGCCGGCGATTTCAGGCGAAGCACCGGCCGAGTTTGCATTGATCGACGAGTTCGCAGAGACGCCGCCCGCGGAGACCGTTGAAACCGCAGTGGCCGAGCCCGTGCAGCAGCCGGTCGCGCCACCAGCGGAGCAGCCGACACCCGACTACGAGCAGCCGGCGATTTCGGGCGAAGCACCGGCCGAGTTTGCACTGATCGACGAGTTCGCGACATCGCCGCCCCCGGAGGTGGCCGTCAAGCCCAGCGTTTCGGACGCGACGCCCGAACCCGACCTGCAAACGGTCTTGCAGCTCGACATGCCCTTCGTCGAAGCCACACACGCCGAAGCACCGGCTGAAGCCGCGACATCGGGTATCGAAGGTCATCAGCGCGAACCCTCGCCCTTCGTCGAAGCCGTTGCCGATGAGCCGGCGGCGCCGTCTGCCGGGACGCCGTCATGGCTCGACGAGCGGTCGCCGGACGCGCGCCGGCATCCGCTGCGCTTCATGTGGCAGATGGATAGCGAAGGCCGCTTCTCGCTCGGTTCCGACGAATTCACGCGCCTGATGGGCGCGCGCACCGCCGCGGGCTTAGGCCGGCTGTGGAGCGAGATCGCCGAGACGTTCGGCCTCGATCCCGAAGGCCGCGTCGCCAAGGCGGTCGCCACCGGCGATACCTGGAGCGGCATCCCCCTGAACTGGCCCATCGACGGCGGCGGCCGGTTACCGGTGGAATTGTCGGGACTGCCGATCTACGACCGCGCGCGGAATTTTGCCGGCTATCGAGGCTTCGGTGTTTGCCGCGACCTCGACGTCCTGACCCGGCTTACCACGTTGCGCGGCCTTGAATGGCTCAACGATCCACTGGCTCCGCAGGCGCTTTCGGCTGAAATCGCTCCGTCCGATCCCGCCGCGGACTTGCCCGCAGCGCGCCATACTCCTTCATCCAGCGCCCCTGAATCGCCCAACCCGGTCGCTATTGAGACTTCACACCAAACCGATTTGGAAACAGCCGTGGAAACGCCCAAGGAAACGTCAAAGGAAACGTCAAAGGAAACGCCCAAGAACGTCCTGCCGTTTCGACCCGTTGGCGAACCGAAATCGCCTGCCCTGACGCCGGTTGAAAACAGCGCCTTCAATGAGCTTGCCCGGCAATTGTCGGCGCGGCTCGACGGCGAAAACGGCACCTCTGCTGCAACCCCTGTAACATCTGATGCGCCTGAGGCCGTTGTCGATGAGCCCGCCGCGCCGCAAACGCCCGGGATCGGCGAACAACCGGGCTGGCTGGCGCAGCCCGAGCCGCCCGCGCTTGGTGAAGCCCGGCGCGACAAGACGCTGCTCGATCTGCTCCCTGTTGGTGTCCTGATCTATCGGCTTGACCGGCTGCTCTATGCCAACCCCGCGTTTCTCGAGCGGATGGGCTATCCGAACCTTCACGCCCTGGAGGACGCCGGCGGTCTCGACGCTCTTTATGTCGAGCCTGGCGTCTCGGCCGCCAGCAGCACTTCCGACACCGGTACGCCGGTGACGATTTCCGCGAGCCAGGCCTCGCCGGAACAAGCGGCGCCGTCGGGGACCGACGCGCGGCTCTACACGATTTCATGGGACGGCGATTCCGCGCTGGCTTTGATTTTCTCGGGCGCGCCGACGCAAAACGCAGCCGTCGCCGCCGCGATATCGGAGACGATCCCTGCATCGGCACCGTCGGCCGTCGGCCACGCCAATGCCGAGGAGCTTGGCGCCATCCTCGATACCACCGCCGAAGGCATCGTGATGTTCGACGCCGAGGGCAATATCAATTCGTGCAACCGCAGCGCGGAAGCGCTGTTCGGCTATGACGGATCCGAACTCGTACAGCACAAACTCGCAGAACTGTTCGCGCCGGAAAGCCAGCGCGTGGTGCAGGATTATCTGGAGAGCACCAGGGGCACCGGCCTCGCCAGCCTGCTCGATCACGGCCGCGACGTGCTGGGCCGCGTCAGCCGGGGCGGCATCATTCCGCTGTCGATGACCATGGGACGGACGCAGGCTCACAGTCCGAATTTCTTCGCGGTGTTTCGCGATCTCTCGCAAGTCAAGAAAAGCGAGGGCGAATTGCAGCAGGCGCGGCGGCAGGCCGATCGCGCGGCAAACGCCAAGGCCGATATGCTGGCGCGGATCAGCCATGAGGTTCGCACCCCGCTGAACGCCATCATCGGCTTTGCCGAAGTGATGATCGGCGAACGGTTCGGCGCGCTCGGCAACGAGCGTTACGTCGAATACATGAAGGACATCCGTGCCTCCGGCGAACGCGTCATCGCCATCATCAACGACCTGCTCGATCTGTCGCGGATCGAGACCGGCAAGCTCGATCTCGCCTTCGCCAACCAGAACCTCAACGACCTGGTCGAGCAATGCGTCGCGGTGATGCAGCCGCAGGCCAATCGCGAACGCACCATCATCCGGACGTCGCTGGCGCATATGCTGCCGCCGGTGGTCGCCGACGCCCACGCGTTGCGTCAGATCACGCTGAACCTGATCGGCAACTCGATTCATCTCGCCAATGCCGGCGGGCAGGTGATCGTCTCCACCGCGCTGTCGGATTTCGGCGATGTGGTCCTAAGGGTCCGCGATACCGGACACGGCCTCAACGACAACGAGGTCGCCGCCGCCATGGAGCCGTTCCGGACGCAAGCACCGTCGGATCGCGCTTCCGACAGTTCCGGCGTCAGCCTTTCGCTGACGAAAGCGCTGGTCGAGGCCAACCGCGCGCAATTCCACATCAAGACCGGCCCGCATTCGGGCACGCTGATTGAAGTGGTGTTCTCGCACGCCATGGCGAAGGCCTGAGTTCACAACCAGAACTTTGGTGCGGGCTTCTGTCGCGCCCAATCGGTGCGGCACGGCACAATTTTTGCTCGATCCTTGCTTGATTGGATGCGCTCCTGCATCGCCTAATTCTTGAGCACTCGGATCGATTTGATATGCGCTGCCTGGTCGTGGCCGATTTGCATTATTCATTGCCGCAATTTGACTGGCTGCTCAGCGCGGCGCCGCAATTCGACCTTGTCATCTTCGCCGGCGATGCACTCGACGTTGGATCGGCCGTCGATTTCCGCGCTCAGATTGTCGTGGTGAAGAAATATCTGGCGCTGCTGTCCGGCCTCACCCGGGTCATTCTTTGCTCGGGAAATCATGACCTCGACGAACGCAGTCCTGAAGGCGAGAAGATCGCCCGCTGGATCGGCGACGTGCGCGAACTCGGCATCGCCTGCGACGGCGACAGCCTGACGATAGGCGACACGCTGTTTACGGTCTGCCCGTGGTGGGACGGACCGCTCGTCAAGCAGCGGATCGACAACCAGCTTCGCGAGGCTGCCGCGGGACGGCTGAAGCGGTGGATTTGGGTCCATCACGCGCCGCCGGCAAATTCCCCGACGAGCTGGGGCGGCAAGCGCTTTTTCGGCGACGTCGAACTCACGCAATGGATCCAGACCTACCAGCCTTTCATGGTGATCTCGGGTCATGTGCATCAATCGCCATTCATCCCCGACGGCTCGTGGTTCGATCGGCTCGGCGAGACCTGGGTGTTTAATGCCGGTCTTCAGTCCGGCCGGCCGCCCGTGCATATCGTGCTCGATATCGACGGCGGTGCGGCGTTCTGGCTATCGGCCGGAGACGAGCAGTGTATCGACCTCAACGCGCCATTGCAGCGGCCTGCCGCGCCGCTTGCCGATCCGCCGGCATGGCTCACATCCCTGGGGCGGATTGCCGATCCGAACCTGGCGCGACCTTTATCGGCGGCCGGTTGATCATGAACGGAACCGCGCAGCCCACGATATGGAGACCGTGGCAAATTGAAAAAGCGGGAACCCAGACCAAAGGGGACCAATCCGGGTTCCCGACATTAAACCGGAACGGCCCTCTCTCTTTTGGGACCGCTCGGTCAAATGTTCAGAGCAATTTATCTCGTCGGATCGCAGAACATATTGATCTCGCGCAATGTCCGGCAGCCAGCTACGCAACTAGATTAGCCCACCGACAGGAGCTGAAAAAATGGCTCTCCTAAAACGAGAATTGTATCGTCAGGTAAAAGGCCCGGAAATCACCCACGCGGATCGCTGTGCCCTGGTCTTCGATACAGACAGCAAGAATTTGTACGTCGAGCGCGAGGTGGCGCATCTTGAGGCGAAGATTGGCGGCACGGTCGACTACCAAACAGCCACGATGGATATTGCGGAATATCTCAAGCAAGGCGGTCAAACTGCCGGCCACCGTGAACTATGGCGCTTGCTGAGAACTCTCTTCAATGAGCGCAGCAATCCCGCATCCGAGGATTAGTTTGCATGACCGATCAGCCGTTAGGACGCCTCGAACGTGTCGAACTGCGCGACATCTGGATCAGCGAGGCCACCAGCTTCACGCCGTGGCTCGCGCGGCCCGAGAACATGGCCGTCCTGGGCGAGGTGTTAAACATCGAGATCGAATTGCCGGAAGTGCGCGACTGCCCGATAGCGTCCTATCTCAACGATGTGGACCCGGCGGACGAAACGGATTGGCCGCGCCAGCATGAATGGTTGGCGAAGCGGTTGAACGAAATGCACCGGGTATTGGCCCCGCGCGTAAAAGCGCTGGAAGCGGATTTGTAGAGAGGCCGCCCTCACCCGGACTAATCCCATTCGCGATCCGAACTAGCTCCGGCAAGCGTAGTTCAAACGCTGCCGACGAATGTCCGCTATTGAAGCGGACATTGGGTCGCAGCGTCTGGGGCCGATTGCATACGCCGCCAAGAGATGACGCGGTCAGTCCTTCGGGTTGATCATAACCGAGGCCATAAACGCTGCGACCGCAGCGGAATATTCTTCCAATCCCTTGAAATTAAAATGCATATCACCTTCTTTCCAATAGAAATTCTCGGGGTGCGATCCGAACCGCCGCTTCAATGTCTCGGTGGCACTGAAGAAAAGAAAGTTGTTGGCGACGCAAGTTTTTTGCACCGAAGAGCTGACGAGATCGTTCCACAAGCGGCCCGCAGCGTCGGGTTTCAAGTGCTGAAGATGCGGGTGATAGATGAATAGCACACGGCTCCCGTCCTTGGTGTAATCCTTTAATATCTCAGCCAGCTCCTGCAGATTCTGCCTGAAACCCAAAAGCGCTTCTGAATATTTCTGTTCGAGATCAGCACCATGGTCCTGCGAATAGGAAAAGAGAATGAGGTCCGATCGGTATTTCTCAATCACCGATGGCATGTGCACATAGGAGTGCCAAAGCTTTGCCAAAAACCGCATCAGATACAATGGATGCTTGCGAGCCTCCATCAAGCCAATACTGCATTCGTGTCCAATGGGTGAAACCTTGACGCCGACATTTTGTCCGCGTTCGTTGCGGACAATCAGCCCACGATATCGAGCGAAGTCGTCGTATAGATCGGTCTCGTCCACGTCCACCACGATATAGTCGGGACGCACAATCGGCAGGAGCTTCTTCGCCTGCGGCACGAAGATAGCCGGGGAATATGAGGTGTATCCGGCATTGTAGGTTTTTAGGCAAACCCCCCGCTCTGTCTTGAAATATTTTGCAACGTGATACGGCAGCGTGTTCTTGTCGTCGAAGCCTTCCATAAATGAATCGCCAAGGAACAAAACCGAAATTGGATTTCGACACCCGGCCAGCAGTGCCGTATCGTCGATGATTCTAATACCGCTCGCGTCATAGGATCTCTTGTAGCTGAAGCCGGTCAGATCGCCGTATATGCACAGGTTCTGGTTTTCCGGTTCCGGCTGATGGTTCAGGACATTGGATTCCCAATTCAGATTGATACTCGCCATTTCGAGATCGTACAGCGGACCGAAGTACTGCTGCATCCGCAACCCAATCTCAAAAATAACGGCCCACGTGATGACCAGCAGCGCCGCCTGTCCGAGGAGATGAAACCGTCGCTTCATTGAACATCTCCAAAATGAACTCCGAGCGGCTCAACAGAGTTGGCGCGGCAAAACAAAAACACGGCCCCGCTGATGGGCTGGCGATCAGCGGAGCCGTGCATGCCACTGCGGCAGTGTAAAAAGCGGGACCCAAAAAAGGGATCGTCCGGGACCCGCGCATAACACCGGAACGACGATGTCGTGGGATCGCCGCTCGGTAACGCGCCGCGCCCGACCAATGGCTTTCGCCATGTGGCCGGGCGCTTATGGAATGTGGCTGTGAGCTGTCTCGTAGCGATCATCCAATCCAAATTCTGCGAGCAAACAGCGCAGTGTTCATGAACAGAGACGCGCTGAAAAGTCCAATCACTCCTACCAAAAGCCACTTCGCTCGCAGTCCTACATCAGCCAACACTACAAACAGAGGAAACGAAACGAGATTGAATCTGCTCATCGACGTGAAACCTGCTGGCCCACCGCTGAGTGTCAGATAAGGCAACAACAGCGCACCCATGGCGAACAGTGTCCAAGAGAAGCGCAGTCGAAACCAGCCGACAACAATCAGGACAATAAACAACAGGGTGAGCCAGCTACCCTGACCCCATGGGTTCCAATCATTGAGGATCATTTGGGCGAAGGGCTCAAATTTGAGTGCTGCAATTAGCCTTGGAACCAGCGGCGTTCCTAGATGGAAACCCGCTTGCCCTTCCGAGAATACAAGCGGGTCCCCGAAAGAGTACCAGAGGTATATCATGAACAGCCACAAGCCTGATGTCGCGATAAGGACGTATGGTATGAGGGCAGGAAGAAACGGCTTCTGATCTCGATTGAGCCACATCTCCCAGAGAAGGACGGGCAATAAGACAATGCCCGTTGATCGGTCGGCAACTGCCAAGCCCGCAAGCAATGCTGCCGATAAATAATGTTTTCGCTTCAAAGCAAGAAAAAACGAAGCGGTCAGGAGCAATTCCAAGGGTTCGGTATACCCAGCTGACAGAAAAGCCGAAGTCGGAAAAAAGCTGAGCAATGCAGTTGTGGTGAGAGCGAGTTGATCACCAAATTCCTCGCGAACCAGCTTGAAAAGAGCGACGATAGCTAACAATCCCGCGACGTTCGATACCAACAGCAGTGCATCCGAAGGCGTGAGGCCGCTAATTGCTGCGAGGCCCCATGCGAGCATCGGGTACAAGGGGTAAAACACGATATTCTGAGAAATAGTCGGATCGCCGCTATACCGATATCCTTCTGTTACGATCTTGAAATACCATTCCGAGTCCCATTGCAGCAATTGGTGATACCAGAACGGTCCCGCGGACCAGACATCGGTCGCGATGGGCAGATATTTTTGCGAGAAGACCAGTCCGAGCGCGACCACCACCCGCGAACATAAAAATATCAAGATGGCCCAAAAATAGGGAATGCAAGAATGATCTTTCCAGTTCAGATACCGCATCTCCATGTCCATACTGTCGCGCGGTATAAGCGTGAGATCAATCGTCCTGTGTAACCAGCCCAAGCGCAGTAACAGGCCCGGCCGGGCCAGTTGAGGTTTGGCCACTTCCGTTGTTGGCAGATTTTGTTGCAAAAGTCTTTTTGCATCATCGAGCACAAATTTTCCGGGCTTTAGGCGCGGCGATCGAATATTCATGCGGGGGACCACATCATCCTGTGACGAACTCACAGGCGACCTTGGTGACGGGCCTGAGGTTACATCGATC